>NZ_JARZAH010000050.1:0-53233 GCF_029892145.1 Kitasatospora sp. GP30 | reverse complement strand
CGCCCGGGCGATGCGGATGTCGCGCCGGCTGGACTTCGGCTGCGTCTGGATCAACACCCACATCCCGCTGGTCGCCGAGATGCCGCACGGCGGCTCCAAGAAGTCCGGCTACGGCAAGGACCTCTCCTCCTACGGCTTCGAGGACTACACCCGCATCAAGCACGTCATGACCGCGATCTAACCTGGGTATCAAAGCGTCGCAGGTTCAAATCCTGTCACCAGACAGCAGGTTTCTCGCAGGCCAGAGGCCGTTTCCACAGAAGCTGTGGGAACGGCCATTCTGCGCGTGACGCGGGCCGGTGGTCGCAGGGGTGGTCGCGCCTCCATAGGCCGGCGGGGCCGCCGAACACGTGGTCATGTCCGTCAACTTTCCTTCTTAGGAGGACAGTTGTCGCAGTCTTCCGCCCTCCGCCGATTCCTTGCGAGCCGGGCGGAGGTGGCCTTCGAGAGCGGGTGAGCCTGAGTCGGCTCGACCTCGACATCACCGGGCTGATAGGCGTCATCGCCGTGTTCACCCCGCAGTTGGTCAACGCTGCCGGTGGTCAACGCTGCCGCCGAGCGTGGTGTGGCCGACTCGATCGGCGCACACCGCGCGGAGCCCTCCGACCCCCTCTTCGGATGGAAACCCGTGTCCGCGCCCACCCCGCCGATCACAGGTGATAGGACGTAGTCGAGCTGGAGGTGGTCCGTCATGACCCGCTACTGCGTCGACCCTGCTCGACACGAACTCATCGCCACCTGGGGAACCGGCCAAGGCGACCTCGCCTCACGGATCGCCGCCGTCCCGGCCGGCACGGACCTCGCCGCGCTATCCCGCCTGACTGCAGCCCTCACCCAGCTGTCGGCGGCGGCCTGGCGCACCTACACCCATCCGGCCAGCGCCGCCGACTCATTGGAGGTGAACAGCGAGGGCTGGCGCCGGGAAGAGGAACGCAAGGCGTTCAACGAGGTCGCCGCAGCCGTGGCCACGCCGAACCTTCCCCATGGCGGCTCGGTGATCGTCGAGTACAGCCCGGTGCTGGAGAACGCGAACCGCGTCGGCCGAGCACTCATCGCCCTGGACAACCCCGAGTTGACCGAGGCGATCCGCGCCGAAACCACGGTGGAGCTGGCCGCCGTCGAAGGCGCCGAGCTCGGCAACCTCACCGGACGGGCCCAGCAGGCCGTGCTGCTCAGCCGCGAAGGCGCCTCCCCCGTCCAGGTCGCCGCAGCCGACCAACTGCTCCAGGAGGACCCGTTCGGCCCGGCCCCGCTCTACTCCGACATCGACCCCACCGCCGCGGCCGTGGCAGCCGCCCACTGGCTCTACGCCGCAGCCGAAGCCGTCTCGGAGGCGTCCGGGTACGCACCCACCGAGGTGATCCGGGAGGCGGACAACATCGAGGCACTCCCCCACGCGACACCCACCCTCGTCCTCGAACTCCTCGACGCCGGCGTGTCCCCCTACGACGCGGTCACCGGGCTCGTGCGCCACGCCATGCGGATCGGGGACGGCGTGCTGCCCGACCCGGCCGCTCTCCGCGAGCAGTTGGAGGAGGCCGAGGAGGTGATCACAGAGTACGCCGACGACGATTCGGAAGAGGCGGACGCCGTGCTCACCGGCATCCGCCTCACCCCGCTGGACCCGCGCCGGCCCGCCCGCGACCTCCTCGAAGACCTCCTCACCGCCATCAACGGCTGCTGGCTCCTCCACGAGGAATACGCCGAGGACGAGGACCGGGACGACGACGAGGACGAACCGGACGACGAGACCGCCGAACGGCACCAGCACCACAGCCGCGCCCAGTTCGCCGCACTCGTCCGCGCCATCGCGGCAGCCAACCGGGACCGGCTCGTCTGACAGCACCACCCACCCGCCGACCGACAGCGCCCGCGCCCGGACCACCCACCCGACCCGGACGTAATCCACAAGGCTGCGACCGCTCAACGGAACCAGTTAACTTGAACGGCGGTATCGAGACGACCGTCGACTCCAAGACGGTCCGCCACTCGACCCTGTCAACCACGGCGAACCTCTACCACCACCTGCGCGGCAAGGCCGCCCCCGCGCCGCCGTCGACACCATCGCCCGCCTCCTGGACCGCGCCGACCGCGACGCCTACCGCGGCGTCAACCACCCCCGCCGCCACCGACCGCGCCACCCACGCCTCACCCAGCCGAGAACAGGCGTGTTGGCATGATGCGACCACACTGCGACCACCAGCTGACGGAACAGCAGAAAGGTCGCCCCCACTGCGACCCCTTGACCCCCGGTGATGGGGTTGACGCGGTGCACCCGTACACGATCTTCCCGCCAGACAAGCTCTTACGGCCCCGGTTGGTGGTGCATGCGGCGCTGGCGGTGGGCACGGAGTTGCGCGCGCTACTGCCCGCCGCGGCTGGGATCAAGGGCACTCACGTCGGCAGCCTGATGCACGACGACGTCATCGACTTCCGGAATCCTGGTCATTGACCGGCGGCCGGCCCCCGGTCCGTATTCGACGGATCGCCAAAGGCAGCCCTCAGCCGATCCTCCTGTTGCACCGAGAGGTCGGAGCGCATCAACTCCATGGCGTGTCCCTCGAACGCCTTCGCAACGGTGTCGATCACGGCATCGGTGCTCAGCAGCACAAGGGCCGAGGTCCCCGGCGTCATGTCACCTTTCACCGACTCGATCATCGAGCTGTCGATACCGGACTTGCTCAGCTTCTTGGCGAACGAGGAGGCCTTGCTGCCCTCGTCGGTCACGTGTTCCTGCACCTGCGCCCTCGTTGAGTACTCAGGCCAGCGGATCACGGCGACATCACGCACATCGATGAGCTCCTGATCACCGAGCTGCTTGAGCCTGAGGACTGCGTCATCGGCCCCTTCGGTGCCACTGAACCGCCATGCTGTTGTTGACATCGATCCGCTCCTTCCGCCCGGCCGATTGTGGCCTTGCCACTGTCGTTGTTGGTGACCGCAGCCGTGTCGCAGATGCCCGCCCGGCCCTCTGCTCGGCGTCATTGGCGACCTGGTAGACGTCCTGTGCTGCTGTTTCATTCGGCGCCGCCAGGAGGAACGTTCCACCGGACCGCCAGGCGGCCGACCGAACCAGAGCGCTGGTGACCTGTCCCTATCGCAGTCTGCTGAACGATGATGTGCCCGTGGCACGGCCGCCGGCGTCGCAGGACCGCTCCCTTCTCCCCGCCCAGGGTCGTACTCGGTCCTGACCCGCAGCTTGCAGTCCGTCGGAACGTCCGCCGTTTCGGACGCGGTGCCGCGTTCTGCTCGGGGTGTCTCGGTGCCGGCCATGTCGGCGTCTACTCCTGCCCATCCAGGCTAACCCGACATACCAGGGTGTTTCACCCGAGACTGTCGCAATGGGGACCGGTTCGCTCGGATGCCCCCTTCCCGGGCGGCCGGCAAGGAAGGTCCTGGGGTCGGACCACAGACGCCCGGCGTTTCCCGTCCGGCCTCGGCGAACGTTCCCAGGATCACCAGTCGAACAGGGCAGTGCCGGAGCCCGGCGCACCGCTGCGCCCGCTTCCGGCCGGATCCCTACCAGCGGAAGCTCCTATAGATCGTCAAGCGGTGTGTAGGAGCGGTTGAGGGTTGGTTGATGGCTGGATGAGGTGCTTGTAGACCTCGCGGGCGATGAAGCGTTTGAGGCAGCGCGGGATGTCCTTTTTGGGCATGCCTTCGGTGGTGCGGCGGGCGACGTAGTCGCGGGTGCGGGCGTCGTAGCGCATCCGGACCAGGGCGATCGTGTGTAGGGCGTTGTTGGCCTGGCGGTCGCCGCCGCGGTTGAGGCGGTGCATGGCGAGGCGGTAGCTGGTGTCGACACCGCCGCGCTCGCCGACGCCATCGCCTCCGCGGCCCAGGAGCGCGAACACGCCGACCTCGCCCTCACCGCAGCCGCGCCGGACATCACGGGGTGGTTCAACCGGGATGTCTGGACGAAGGCCCTGGAGAACACCGGCTACACCGTCACACGCCGCTGAATCCCTCAACGGCAGAGCGGCCGGTCACAGGTACACCACCAAGCCGTCGGCGTACTCGGCGGCTGGCTTCGTTCACTTCACATGGCAGCGCTTGTGCGTCCGTTCGGGCAGCAGTTGGTGATCTTGAGGCTCATGGTTGTTCACGAGAAATAGCAGCAGCAGTATGGCGGCCTGCGCTCGTGAGGGCGGTCGGCCGTGGCGCTGACATGTGGAGATCCATCGGTCCTGTCAGCGAGCCGGTGGGGTGAGGGCGGTGCGGTCGAACGGGCCACCATGCGCGGCGGCATACGTGACGGCGTCGTTGACGGCACTGAGGCCGAACGACCGGACCCGTTCGGGGGCGAGGTCCAGGGTGCCCGAGGCGAGGAACCGGATGATGCCGACGTTCGCGGTACGCGGGTACATCCACTGGCCGCGCACGGTGATCGAGTTGCGCATGATCCATGGGTACGGGAGTGCGAGGTCGTCGCCACCGAGCATGCCGACGCCGCCCATGAGAACGACTCGGCCGTACTCGCGCACGGTCATGGCTGCCGTGCGCGCCGCCGAGCTGGGTGCGCTCGGCGGTAGCAGGTCGATCACCATGTCGATCGGGCCGTCGCCCGCCGCGGACATCGCCGCGCGGTCGCCGGCCTCGTCCCCCGTGAGCGGGACCGGGCGCACACGCGGACCGAACCGGTCGGCGAGGAGGTCGAGCGCGGCCCGGTTGCGGCCCGGGGCGATCACGCGGCCCGCCCCCATGGCGAGCGCGACCGCGACCGCACTGCTGCCGAGGTTGCCGGTGGCCCCGCTGACGAGCATCGTCTCACCGGCTGCGAGGCCGCCGGCCAGCAGCCCGCCGTAAGGGATGACGTGCACGCCGAGCGCGGCCCAGCGGGCCGGGTCGTCCCCCGCCGCTGCGGGCAGCGGGAAGACGTTCTCCGTCGGGACCCGCATGAGCTCGGCGAACGATCCGTCGTGCAGGTAGCGGGCGAGCCGCGCGCCGCCCTCGCCGCGAGAACTCCAGCCCTGGAGCGTGATGTCGGGCGTCAGGGCGTCGTCCCGCGAGCGCACCGTGGAGTCGCACCACACCAGGTCGCCGGGGCGTAGCCGGGTGGCGTCCGGGCCCACGTGGACGATCCGTCCCACACCGCCGATTCCGGGCACGACGGGAGGTACCAGGGGGTAGTTCCGCTCGCCGCTGAAGACCTCGGCCGCGTACGGGGCCACGCAGGTGGAGAGGACCTCGACCACCACCTCGCCGCCGCCGGCCTCGGGGTCGGGCACATCCCGCACCGTCAGCGGGGCGCCGAACCGCGTCAGAACTGCTGCTCGCATGTGATGACCTCCGTGTTCGTCCGTGCTCGTCGCGATCGACACTAGGAGCCCGGCCGGCATGCGGGAAGCGACGATCACGAATCCGTGGTATGCGTATGCCGCATGGACATCTCCAGCACAGGCCTGCGGGTCCTGCGACAGATCGCCGAGTCCGGCAGCTTCACCGCAGCAGCCACCCGGCTCGGCTACACCCAGTCGGCGGTCTCACGCCAGGCCGCCTCCCTCGAACGAAGCGCGGGCACCGCCCTGTTCGAACGCCGCCCCGACGGAGTGCGGCTCACCCCCGCGGGTCTGACCCTGCTGCGCCACGCTCGCACGATCCTGGACTGCCTCACAGCCGCCGAGCGCGACCTCACCGGCACCGTCGCGCGGACCGAACTGGTGCGGCTCGGAGTGTTCCTGAGCGCGGGCGCGGCCATCCTGCCCCCCTCGCTCGCCCGCCTCGCGGCGACCGACCCGCAGGTCACGGTCACGACTACCGAGGGCACCACACCCACTCTGATCCGGGCACTGCGCGCGGGCTCGATCGACCTCGCCGTACTGACGTCCCGCCCACCCCACCGCCCCTTGGACGGCGAGTCACCGCGCCTGCATATCGAGACCGTTGCGGACACCGAACTGGTCGTGGCGGTGCCGTCGACCGGAGAGTTCGCCGGCCGCACCGCGGCGCACGTCGACGAACTGGTCGACGCCCCGTGGATCGCCACCCCGGCGTCGAACTCCGAGCCACTGCTCGGCGTCTGGCCCGGCCTGCCCGGACGGCCGCACATCGTCCACTGCGCACGCGACTGGCTGACGAAGCTTCAGCTGGTCGCCGGTGGCTTCGGGGTGACAACGGTGCCCTCCCGACTCTCGCCGATGCTGCCGCCCGGGGTGAGCCTGCTGCACATCGAAGGCGCACCTCCCGAGATCCGCCGGGTTCTCGTAGCGCGACTCCCCGGCCGTCCAACGCCAGCGATCACGGCCGTCACCCGAGCAATTACCTCGACCGCCTGATACGTGCCGTCAGGGCCGTCGGAGTCGGGCCGTAGCCCGCCGAGGGCACACACCATCACGTGTATCCCAGCATTGGCCAAGGCCCTTTCAACAGGAGCACCCCGCTGCTGCCCGAGCAAGTACCCCAGTGACGTCGAAACTCGTGACACGACCAGGCCGCAGGTCTGAGCGCCTTCCGGACCCGTGAACAACGGACTTCAATACTCGTGAATAAGAGGAGCTAATACAAGGATCTGACGCGTCGATAGGTGATTACACAGCAGGCCGGCTTGAGGAAGGCCTCGTGGATGTCGTCACGGATGTCCCAGCGGATCCGCAGGCGGCGGAAGCCGTGGATCCAGGAGTTCGTCCGCTCGACGAACCACCGCACGGTCCCCAGGCCGGAACCGTGCGGTACCCCGCGGCGCGCGATGACTGGCTTGATGCCGCGCTTCCACAGCAAGCGGCGGTACTTGTCGAAGTCGTAGCCGCGGTCGGCGAACAACTGCTTGGGCCGATGACGGGGCCGGCCCCTGGCTCCGCGGATGCGAGGGATCGCATCGAGCAGAGGCAGCAACTGTGTGACGTCGTGGCGGTTGCCGCCCGTCAAGGTGATGGCCAGCGGGATCCCGCTGCCATCGGTGATCACGTGGTGTTTCGGCCCGGTCTGGCGCGGTCGACCGGGCTCGGGCCCGTTTTGGGCCGCCCCGACGGGCCTGGTGGTGCGAGCCGTCGATCACCGCCCGCGACCAGTCCAGCTTCCCCGCCCGGTGCAGCTCGGTCAGCAGCACTTGGTGCAGCCGGTCCCAGACCCCTGCCTCGTGCCAGTCCCGCAGGCGCCGCCAGCACGTCATGCCCGAGCCGAACCCGAGCTCCTGTGGCAACCACTCCCACTGGATGCCCGTGTGCAGCACGAACAAGATGCCCTGCAGGCACTTGCGGTCGTCCAACGGCGGACGCCCGAGAACCCGAGAGCGTTGCTGCCGACGCGGCAGCAGCAGCTCGATCCGCCCCCACAGGTCATCTGACACCATCCACGGCGGAGCCTTCCCCATGGACTGCTCAACGAGCCTCCGAAGAGCGGGACATGAGCCACCCGCCAGGATTCTGTTAGCTCCTCTAAACCGACCATGCCCGCCGGGGACGACCCCTTCTCCATCGAACCCCCGTTCTGACACCGCGCGTCCCGCATCCGGCTGTCCCGGGGAATCGTCGTCAAACTTCGTTGGGACTGGCCAAACTTCGATGAGACGGGTCAATGGCGCTGCTGTCGCGGGAAAGGTGCTGGTCACTGCGGTGGTGTTCGGGGAGCGTCATTGTGGTGCGGCCTTCAGCGACACCCTGGTGACGTCTGGGCAGGTCAGCGAGCTGCATCTTCACAGAAACGGACCGGACCGCAAGCGCCGATCACGTCACGAGCTCTTCCGCTCAGCGGCCCGGCCGAGGGAAGGTCCGGGTCGCGAGAACCGCGCAGGCCACCGCCAGCGGCAACTCGACGAAGACCGCCATCAGCACCGCCAGCTTGAAGTCCGAACCCGGGGCAGCCGTCATGGTGTCGAACCAGGCGTCGACCAGCAGCAGGGTCGAGGTCGCGGCGGAGGTCAGGCAGGCCCGGCAGTCGCCGCGCCTGAGGAGCAGTCCGGTGGAGAGCAGGCCGAGCGCCTCAAAGCTGTCCAGACCCGTCCACGTCCAGGCCCAGTGCGAGGCCTGAGCGGTGGCCGGAAGCCCGGCGTGCAGGAAGACCAGCCAGGGAATCATCGCCAGCCCGAGCACAGTGAGGACCGTGGCCGCCCGGCGAAGCAGCGGGGGGAACGCCGAAGTGGCCGCGGCCTTGGGAAGGATCCGCGGAACACCGGAGCCCGAACCGGCGTCCACGCGGGCCAGGCAGAGCGAATGAACGCCGGTCAGCTGAGTGCTCGCCATGACACCTGACTCCCTCCCGTGCCCGCCCCCCGGGCACAACATCACTTCGACGGTCTCGGCGACCCGGTCGTCGATGGTGTCCTCGTAGTGCACGAGGAACTGCTCGATGTCGTCGGTCCTGCCGGCCGGGCAGGGGCGGCCGGCGGCGCTCGAGTGTCGATCGGTCATGTCCCCACGATGCCGCACCGGGCGGCGCCGGGTCGGCAGCGTGAACCCACCGGCCGGATGGGGGGTAAACCCTACCCCCGCTACTGGGTTCTCCTCGCTGCCCACGGGTGGCCGGGTTGGCCACGGTTGTGGCTGTGGGCCCCTGTTTGCCCTGGTGGAAGGGGCGGCCTGTGTCAGGTGTGTATGTGTCCGCCCCGACCGGCCCGCACCCGCGTTGTCCCGTCTCACCGAGGTTTGACTGACGGCGGTTTGTCTCACGGGAGGTTGACCGGGCTGTCGGCGGAAGCTGGCAGGGTGTGCGCGGTACGTACACCCTGTCAGAGACCGGAGTCCGAGGATGCTGCCCCCCATTGCCGATCGCGATAAGAGGAGCTAACAGAATCCTGGCGGGTGGCTCATGTCCCGCTCTTCGGAGGCTCGTTGAGCAGTCCATGGGGAAGGCTCCGCCGTGGATGGTGTCAGATGACCTGTGGGGGCGGATCGAGCTGCTGCTGCCGCGCCGGCAGCAACGCTCTCGGGTTCTCGGGCGTCCGCCGTTGGACGACCGCAAGTGCCTGCAGGGCATCTTGTTCGTGCTGCACACGGGCATCCAGTGGGAGTGGCTGCCACAGGAGCTCGGGTTCGGCTCGGGCATGACGTGCTGGCGGCGCCTGCGGGACTGGCACGTGCGTAACGCGAACGATCGTTTGCCGACACACAGCGGGGTGTGGGAAGCACCTTGTGCCCTGCGGTTCCCATGTCCAGGAGCCGCAGGGCACAAGTCTCGCGTATACGGCTGTGAGGACGGTCGGCCTTACATAGCCGGGCTTCCGTTGTGCGCCGTCAGGTCGTAGACGTTCAGCCACCCGCCGAGGTGATGGACGAGTCGACGACGTGGCCATCGGCCGCATTGCGGGTGAAGATCGACAGGGTGCCGCTCGGGTCGACGACCGCACTGGCGTCGCCGGCCATGACAGGGGTACCACTGGTGGCGGTCCAGTCGTACAGGTTGATCACACCGGCCGAGGTGATCGAGGTGCCGAACAGGTGGCCGTTGCCGTCGCGAGTGAGTGCGCGGCCCGCCGCTGACTCAGGCCCCGCGCGGCGGCAGCCGCTGCTCTATCCGGGTGAGCAACGGCGCGACCTGGAGGCGACCGGCCTTGCGGGCCCGGCCGGCCGCAGTCCGGGCCCGGACCGCCGAGAGGTCGAAGCGGACGAATCTCGGCGTCCAGTCCGGATCGAAGTGGACAATCCCACGCATCCCGCCCACCACTCTGATCCCAGGCCGGTGGTCCGCCGGATATTTGGGGAAGGCCGGTGCCGGCCTCGCGTCGGCGCCCAGCTGCTCCACCCGGTCGGCGAAGGCCTGCGGCACGCTCGCCCGGAACCGCTCGTAGCCGTCCTCGTCGTCGTAGACCGGCAGGACCAACTGCTCCGGTGGCAACAGCCGCACCGTCTCGGTGAGTTCCCAGAGCGTGCCTGGGCCGTCCCCCGCGACCAGCACCACCAACCGCGCTCGCCGGATCAGGTCGCTGACCACTGACTGCCAGTCGTCCAGCGGCAGATAGAACCGCTCCGCGCCGGGCAGCGGAAGCCGCTCCCCGGGCTGCCCGACCGCGACCACCCGGCCGTAGCGACGGAAGGTCGTAACCAGCAGCTCCTCCCAGGTGCGGCTGACCGGGCTGCCGTACTGGGCGTACCGCCGGCTCGCGCTCGGCCGACGGATCTCGTACAGCTTCCGGTCCTCGTAGAACGGGCGCAGATAGAGCACGTACGACCGGTCGGCGAGCTCTTCCGGCCGCTGGATGATCCGGGCGGTGTGCCGTCTACCGAGCCTGGACAGCCGCCCGCCGCCGAACACAGCCACCGTCCCCAGGATGAACAGCAGACCGCCGATCAGCAGCGACTGCCACAACGGTGGCCCGTATCCGGTGATGGAGTTCGCCCCTGCCGCTCGGAAACGGGCCAGCCCGGCCACCACCGCGATCATCCCGACGACCCGCAGCAGCAGCCCTCCACCACGCACCACCCAGCCGCCAGCGGGCAGTTGGCGCTGCCCTGGCCCCGGCCGAGTCCCTCGCTTCTGCGCCATAGTGTCGAGTTGCCTTCCCCGCCGGGACAGTTGGCAATCGGATCGACGAACTAGGAGGCTCAATTTCGGCTGGATCGCCGCGGTCGAGGAATGGCGGACATCGGCGGCGAGGGTGGTCATGTGTTCCCCACCCTGCAGCCAGGTCGTGACCGAGGCCTCCCAAGAGTCTTCTCGGGTGGTCCAGGGCGGGAGAGTCCAGGTCAGGCCGACGTGACCACCGGACCGGAAGACTGCCCGGAAGGCGAGATGGTGCGTGCTCCAGGTGCGCTCGCCCTCCCAGCGACGGAAGTCGGCGGCGAGCTTGTCGAGGAAGTCCGCTGGGCGGCGGCTTCGGCGAGCGCGGCCCGGCGGGCGGGGAGTCGGCGTTCTCCCTGGTCAACTGCTCCTGATAAGCAGAGATCATCTGGAGCAACCGACAGCAGGAACAGGCATTGAATCGGAGGCGCAAGCCGTCGGCTCGTCCTCCGGGCAGGTGACGGCCGGTCATGCCTGCCTCGCCCTGACGCTGCATCGTCTTACGTGCCGCTGATGACGCCCACGCCGGCAACCGCTGCGGACTGGCTCGCCGCCTGGTCCACCCTCGGAGCCGCGATCGGCACCGTCTCCGCATTCGGCCTTGCCCTGGGCGTGTGGTGGTCGGGCCGGAAGGAGGCCAGACCGCAGCGGGAGTTCGGGCGGCGCGCACAAGCCCGCCGTTCAGTGTTCGGCGGCGTTGCGGAACTGCAAGGCAATGGCGCCGGCCTGGTGGATGTCCGTGACGCCGGAGAGCATGACTGCGCCGTTGGTCGAGGCGTCGCCCCTGCGGCACTCCGTGGCTCCGCTGCTGGTCTGGGCCCCGCACTGCATGAGTCCGCCGAGCGGGGGACCGCGCCGCCCCTCTGCACTTGCCCTATTCGCCCCGATGTCAGCTCCACGCCGGATGGTCGGCATGGACCTGCTTGCCTGGTCAGGACGGCAGTTCGATCGACAGGGCGTGATGGAACACGTTGCGCGGGTCCCAGCGGGCCTTGACCCGTTGCAGGCGTGGGTAGTTCTGCTTGTAGTAGAGCGTGGACCAGGGCACCCCGGAGGTGTTCCAGGCCGGGTCGGCGAGGTCGGTGTCCGGGTAGTTGATGTAGGAGCCGTCGCTCACCTCGTCGGGGACTGGTACGCCGCCGGTGTCGCGGTACACGTCGCGGTAGAGTTCGCGCACCCAGGTGAGGTTGGTGTCGTCGCCGGTCTCATCCGCCCAGACCGAGTGGAAGACCGCCTTCATCACCACGTCGCGCTGAGCGGTTGCGGTGGCGTCCGGCGCCACCGCGCGGACCAGGCCGCCGTAGCCGACCAGCAGCATGCCGCAGGCCGGGGTGCCGGTCTTGTTCACCAAGTGGCCGTGGATCGTCCGGAGTTGGGCGTCCGTGTAGGAGCGCCGCAGGTAGCCGGCCTTGCCCTTGTAGCGGCGGGTCAGCATGTCCCCGGCCTCGCCCTTGCCGGGCCAGGTCATCGGGTAGAGCCAGGGGAAGGTCCGCTCGCCGCCCTGGCTGGAGTCGAGGCCGGTGCCGGCGATGAGCGCGTCGATGAAGTCCTTCACCATGGCGCGTGCGCCCGGGATGCCGGCGTCGATCTGGATGAGCAACTGGAAGCCGCCGGCGCTCTGGTGGGCCGGTTCGAGGATCGCGTAGAGGCCGGTGGTCGGCGAGTCCGGGGCGCTGTTGCGCTCGTGCCAGGTGCCGAAGTTGCGCAGCAGGGTGACGAAGGCCTGCTCGGTCATCCGGTCGTCCCACGGCCAGTAGAGCAGGTGCTCCAGCAGCTGGCCGGGCGCGGGCGGGAGCAGGCGGGCGGGGTCCGTGGTGTCCGGGCCGTCGGCCGTCGGCGAGCGCAGCCAATAGCGGGTCACCACACCGAAGTTGCCACCGCCACCGCCGGTGTGGGCCCACCACAGCTCGCGGTTGGGGTCGTCGGGCTCCCGGGTGGCGACCACCACGCGGGCCGTGCCGTCACGGTCGACCACGACCAGCTCGACGCCGTACAGGTGGTCCACCACCGAGCCGTACCGCCTGGACAGCGGACCGTATCCGCCGCCGACCAGATGACCGCCCGCGCCGACCTCCGGGCAGCCGCCGGCCGGGATGGTCACTCCCCAGCCCTTGAACAGCGTCCGGTACACCTGGCCGAGGGTCGCCCCCGGCTGCACCTCGAAGGCCCGGCGTTCGGCGTCGTAGCGCACCGCGTTCAGCGGGGAGAGGTCGAGGAGCACCCGGATGCCCGGGTCGGCGGTGAAGTTCTCGAAGCAGTGCCCGCCGCTGCGCGCCGCCACCCATGCCCCGCGCCGCACCGCCTCCTGGACGGCCCGCACCACCTGCTCGGTGGAGCCGACCACCTGGATCTCGTCCGGAGACCCCGTGAAGCGCAGGTTGTCGCCGAGCAGCAGGCTGGCGTAGCGGGAGTCGCCGGGGCGGATGGTGACGGGGCCGGGCGCGGCGCCCGCGGTGCTCGCGGTGCCGGCGGTACCGGCGGTGCTCGCTTGGGCGGTGGTCGGGACGCCGGTGGCCAGCGCGCCGGCCAGACCGCCCGCGGCACCCAGCAGGTGGCGGCGGCTCCAGCCTGGTGGTCGACTCATCGTCACTCTCCTCGCACGGCGGGCGGATGCGCCACCAGGGTGCCCGCCCGGGGTGCCCGGGTGAACCCCGGCGAGACCGATTGGCCCACCCGAACACCCGGACCGGGTGACGCGGAGGCCGGCAAGAAGGCCCGGACCGCCGCACGCGGGCCCGCCGCCGAGTGCGCGGCTCAGCGGTCGAGTGCGCGGGCGATGGGGAGCGTGTCGGAGGTCTGCCGCAGCTGGCTGATCTTCCCGGCCCGCACGGTGAAGACGTGCGCGAAACGCGAACTCACCGCCTTGCCACCGGTGGTGGTGCCGAGGTAGCGGCCGAGGACGATGACGTGGTCGCCGTCCTCGAAGAACGCGTCCCCGACGCAGCGGAACTCCTCGAAGTCGGCGAGGAACGGGAAGAAGTCACCGATGATGCGGTCAAGGCCTTGGTGCACGCCGCCGTTGGGGAAGCCCTCGGCGATGTCCCAGCGCGCGTCCTCGGCGACCACGGACCTGATGACGTCCAAGTCGCCCTTGGCGCCGTAGAAGCGGCGGACGACGTCGATCTGTGCGGAGTTGGACACGGGGTCCCCTCTCGACCGGTTGCCAGGACCAGCAGGCTGTACGACCAGCTGGCTGCAGGACCAGCGGGCCGCACGACCACGATACTCAACTCCGGGTTGCCGAAGCCCGATTTCGCGATCGGCGTCGCCGTGGCCGGCCGCCACCGCGTGGATCGAGGGGATGTCAGGACCACCGGAGCGCCCCCGCGCCGATGGGCCGGGCGCGGGGGCGCGGTGTGTCCGTCAGGCGCGGATCAGGAGGATCAGGAGGTGATGCTCGTGGTGCTGAGCACCGGGCTCGGGGACGGGTAGCAGGCGGTGGGGACCGACACGGTGAAGAAGAGCTCCGGCACGGTGGCGGTGAAGGTGAGGCCGGGGCTGGAGTAGCTGCTGCCGGCGAGGTGGGTGCTGACGGTGCCGCCGGCCGCGCCCGCGGTCAGCTTGAGGGTGATGGTGGGCAGGGTGAAGGTGCTGCCGCCGGCGATCGGTCCGGGCACCTTGAGGCTGATGGTGCCGCCGCTGACGCTGGTGCTCGGCGCGCCGGAGCCCAGGCCGGAGCCGCCGGACAGGCTCACGCCGCTGAGCGAGGCGTTGGCGGGGACGGGCATCGACAGCGTGATTCCACTGATCGAGTTGATGGTGTTGCCGCTCACCGAGGACGGCACGGTCAGGGCGCCGGGGGCGATGGTGACGCTGAAGGCCTGGCCGGTCGTCACGGTGGCGGGTGCGGTGGCATTGGCGCTGGCGCTCAGGGCGAACGTCTGCGCCGAGCCGATCGGCGGGGTCGCCTGGCACTGGAAGGGCAGTGCGCTGGTCTGCGCGGTGGCCGGGGCCGCCGCCAGGCCGCCCAGGGCGATGGCGGCGGCGAGCAGGAGCGGGGCGCGCAGTGCGACGGGCAGTGCTCTCATCTGGTACCTCCGGGAACCCCGGCGCTGGCCGGGGTTGGCAGGGCCGTCCGGCGCTCCGGGCGGCAGGACGATGCTTCACCCCGGGCGGATGCGCCGGTGGGGCGGCTCATCCGTTGGTCGGCCGGTGGACCCGGCGCGGTCGGGCTCGCACATGGCCGGGGCCGAGGGCATGCCGCGGTCCCGTGCGGGGTGGGGGAAGGTGCTGAGTGACCGTCAGGATGTGCCTGCCGGTGCGGGGTTCTGGTGCACGGGGAACCGGTCGGGCCGGTGCGGGTGCAGCGGAGTCCTCGCCATCCAGCGGACGCTCCTGATGGAAACATGTCACCACATCCACCGGTTGCTGTACAGCAGGCGTGCAGTGACCATTTGCCTGATCAACGGCCCGGCCCCGGCAGCTCGCCGGGCCCGCCTGAAGCACGGCGGTGCGCCCCGGAGCGCACTGCCGTGGCTGCTCAGAACTGGTTCTCGGCGGCCGCGATCGCCTCCCGGATCCGGTGGTAGGTGCCGCAGCGGCAGATGTTGCGGATCTCGTCGTAATCGGCGTCACCGAGCTGCTTCCCGGCGGCCCGCGCCTGGAGCACCTTGGCGACGGCGGCCATGATCTGGCCGGGCTGGCAGTAGCCGCACTGGGGCACGTCGAACTGCAGCCAGGCCTCCTGCATCGGGTGCAGGTCCTTGCCGACCGTGGCCGGCAGGCCCTCGATGGTGGTGACCTGGTCGGTGGGCTGGACGTCGCCCACCGGCACCGAACAGGGGTTGAAGGCCTTGCCGTTGATGTGGCTGGTGCAGGCCTGGCAGACGCCCAGTCCGCAGCCGTACTTGGGGCCGGTCACGCCGAGGACGTCGCGCAGGACCCAGAGCAGCCGGACGTCGTCCTCGACGTCCACGGTGACCTGCTGCCCGTTGAGGATGAAGGTGTGCTGAGGCAAGGGGGTGGGCTCCTAGTACGCGCGGCTCAGGCCGTCGGTGGGCGACTGCGGGATCGGCGGGACGGTCGGCAGCGGCGTGAACGCGAGCGGCGCGTCGTGGTTGATCGGGAAGGTGGTCGGCATGGTCCCGGTCGCCCGCCCGTAGGCGCAGGCCACCGCCGCCATCGCACCGGCGACCGCCAACTCCCCTGCTCCGCCCGGGGTTCCGGTGGTCGGCGGCATCACGATGATGTCCAGCTCGGTCGGGGTGTTCCACTGCCGGGTGTAGAAGTAGTTGTCCCAACTGCCTTCCTGGAACACCCCGTTCTGCAGGTGCAGGCTGGAGGTGAGGGTGATCGCGATGCCGTCCATGATGCCGCCCATCATCTGGGCTTCCAGGCCCTTGGGGTTGACGGCCAGGCCGACGTCGACCGCGCACACCACCTTGGTGACGCGCGGGCCGGTGACGGCGTCGGGGATCTGCCGGTTGACGGTGGCCGGGGTGCAGTCGATCTCGGCCAGCACGGCGACGAACCCGTGGTACTCGGGGTGGATCGCGATGCCCTGTGCCGTGCCCGGGGCCATCGCACGGCCCCAGTTGCCGACCTGGGCGACCTTGTCGAGGACCGCGACGGCCCGCTGGTCCTTCAGGAAGTCGCGGCGGAACTCGTAGGCGTCCTGGCTCGTCGCGGCGGCCAGTTGGTCGACGATCAGCTCCTGGGCGCAGCGGACGTTGGGCGAGTAGATGTTGCGCATGCTGCCGGTGTGGAAGCCGTTGTCGATCTCGGTCAGCAGCTGGGTGGTGAGGCCGAAGTTGTACGGGGTCTGCTGGGTGAGGGTGAAGATGGTCTCGGAGAAGGCGAGTCCGCCGACCGGCAGCTTGGCGGCAAGCGAGGTGATGATCTCGCCGAGGCCGTGCCCGAACTCGGTTGCCACCGAGGTGTGGCGCTGGTCCATGGTGAGCACCTGGCCGAGCGAGTAGGTGGCCCGCACCCGGGAGGTGGACATCGGGTGGACCCGGCCGTGGCGGAAGTCGTCGGTGCGGTGCCACATCAGCCGCACCGGCTTGCCCATCTTCTGGGAGACCTCGGCGGCTTCCAACGCGGCGTCGTGGAACAGCTTCCGGCCGAAGGAGCCGCCGCCCTGGGTGCAGTGGACGGTCACGGCGGTCACCGGCAGGCCCAGCTTGAGCGCGATCTCCTCCTGCGCCGTGATCGGCGCCTTGACGCTGGCCCAGATCTCGGCGCTGTCCGAACGGACGTCGGCGACGGCGCAGTTGGTCTCCAGCGGGCTGTTGCTGGCGAAGTGGAAGGTGAAGCGGGCGTCGATCGCCTCGGTGAGCAGCGGCAGCGGCGGAGTGACCAACGGGTTCTCGGCCGCGCGGAGTTCGGCCAGCACCGTGGCGTCGGTGGCGTGGTCCTCGCTCCCCGGGCCCCAGCTGACCTGCAGCGCCCGCACCGCGTCGATGCACTGCCCGAAGGTGCGCCCGCGCACGGCCACGCCGGTGGAGATCACGGCGACGTCCGTGATGCCCGGCATGGCCTGCACCGCCGCCAGGTTCTGCACGGAGACCACCGTGCCGTTGATCGTCGGCGGCCGGCAGATCATCGCGGGCATCGCGCCCGCCACCTTGACGTCCATCGCGAACTGCTTGCGGCCGGTCACCGCGTCCAGGGCGTCGATCCGGTTCTGCGGTGTGCCGATGACCTTGAAAGCGGACGCGGCCTTGAGGGTGACCGAAATCTGAACGTTCGTCAGACTGGCTGCCTTGACGGCGAGTTCGGCGTAGCTGAGGGAGCGGCCGTTGGGGGCGGTGATCACGCCCTGGAGGGCGGAGAGCGCGGAGAGCGGCGCGCCCAGCTCCGCCGCGGCCGCCTCCAGCAACCGCTGCTTGGCCGTGGCGGCGGCGACCCGCACCGGGGTGTAGGTGGAGATCGTGGTGTTGGAGCCGCCGGTCAGCTGGTTGAAGACCAGCTCCGGTCGGGCGTCGGCCAGGGTGACCCGCACCTTGTCCAGCGGCAGGTCCAGCTCCTCCGCGATCAGCATGGCGGTGGAGGTGGTCACCCCCTGCCCCACCTCGGCGCGCGGCAGGGCGAAGGAGGCGGTGCCGTCCGGGTTCATGGTGATGGTGATCAGGTTGGCCGTCAGCAGTGTGGCATCGGTCAACATGTCGTTGAGGTCGTAGAGTTCGGCCGGCTCCGGCAGGCTGGGCACCGCGGCGGCGGCCTTCGGCGCGGCCGCGGTCTCGCCCAGCTGGGCGGCTACGGTCAGCGTCGCGCCCGCCAGCACGAACCCGAGGAAGCGGCGCCGCCCGATCCCCTCCCCCTCGGATGGGGAAGGCTGTTGCGGGCTCTGGGTAACCATCCACTGACCTCTCGACGAACCGGACGGGCCGTCAGATGGTACCGGCTGCGATCTTTCCCGCGCCGGGCCGCAGGTACACCGCCCAGGTCAGCACCGAGCAGAGCGCGTAGGCGGCCAGGAAGGCCAGGTAGGCGGCATCGCCGTTGCCACCGGCCAGGAAGGACTGCCGGAAGGCGAGGTTGACCAGCACCCCGCCGAACGCACCGATGGCGCCCGCCAGTCCGATCAGTGCGGTGGCGCGGCGGCGGGAGTCGTGCTCGGCGGTGGTCGGGTCGGCGCCGGCCTCGACCGCCGCGCGGGCCCGGGCCTGGAAGACGGCCGGAATCATCTTGTAGGTGGCGCCGTTGCCGATGCCGCTCAGCACGAACAGGGCGGTGAAGCCGGTCAGGAAGAGCGGCAGCGAGTGGGCCCGGGAGGCGGCGAACACGATCCCGGTGCCGACGGCCATCAGCAGGAAGGCGGCCAGGGCGATTCCGGCGCCGCCGTGGCGGTCGGCGAGCCGCCCGCCGACCGGCCTGCAGAGCGAGCCCAGCAGCGGGCCGAGGAAGGTCAGGTAGGCGGCCTTCACCGGGCTGTCGAAGGTCTGGTGGAACTGCACCTGGAGCACCTGCCCGAAGGCGAAGCCGAACCCGATGAAGCTGCCGAAGGTACCGATGTAGAGCACTGACACCACCCAGCTGTGCGGTTCCCTCAGCACCTCGGGCAGCGCGCGCCGGTCGTTCTTCAGCGCGGGGTTGTTGTCCATCTTCAGGGCCGCGCCGAGCGCCGCCAGCACGATCAGCGGGAGGTAGACCAGCGGGACCAGCCTGGGGTGGGCGGCGCCGGCGGTGGCGAGCACGGCCAGGCCGACCAGTTGCACGACCGGCACGCCGAGGTTGCCGCCGCCGGCGTTGATGCCGAGCGCCCAGCCCTTGAGCCGCTGCGGGTAGAAGGCGTTGATGTTGGCCATCGAGGAGGCGAAGTTGCCGCCGCCGACGCCCGCGACGCAGGCGACCGCGAGCAGGGTGCCGTAGGAGACGCCGGGCCGCAGCACCAGGGCGGCCAGCGCGGTCGGCACCAGGAGCAGCAGGGCGCTGACAACCGTCCAGTTGCGGCCGCCGAACCGGGCCACCGCGTAGCCGTAGGGCAGCCGCAGCAGCGCGCCGAGGGCGGTGGGCAGGGCGGTGAGCGTGAACTTGCCGGCCGGGTCGATGTGGTAGGCCGGGCCGAGGAAGAGCACCAGCACCGACCAGAGGCTCCACACCGAGAAGCCGATGTGCTCGGACAGCACCGAGAAGAGCAGGTTGCGCCTGGCCACCGTGGCCCCGCCCTCGGCCCAGAAGTCGTCGTCCTCCGGTCTCCAGTCGGTGATCGCCCGCGTCCGGGCCGCGTCCTTGACCGCGGTGGCCGTCATGCGGCCACCTGCGCGATCCGCACCGGCCAGACCCGGAGCACTGCGGGCCGGCCGTCGGGGGCGGTCTCCTCGTCCAGGCAGCGGCCGTCCCGCAGGTCGAAGACCTGCTTGTACATCGGGGAGGAGACGGTCGGGGCTCCGGCGCGGCTGCCGAGGATGCCGCGCGAGAGGACGTAGGCGCCGCTGAACGGGTCGCGGTTGTCCACCGCGTACACCGCGCCCGAGCGGTCCCGGAAGACGGCGACCTGCTGTCCTTCGGCGCTCAGCGCGGCGACGCCGCGGCCGGGGGTCAGCTGCTCGTAGTCGCAGATCCGGGTCCACTGCCGGCCCTCCAGGATCTCTACGGTACCGGTGTCGGTCATACCCGTTGTTTCGGTCATGCGCTGCGCACCTCCAGGTGGGGGCCGGCGATCAGTGCCGGGGTGAGGACGCGCCCGTCCTCGTCGGGGCGGGCGGGGCGGATCTGGTCGCGCTCCGGGACGAAGGTCACCGTCGGGTCCGGCGCGCCGGGGGCGTTGACGAAGGAGGTGAAGCGGCGCAGCCGGTCCGGGTCGGCCAGCACTGCGGCCCATTCGTCCTGGTAGCAGGCGATGTGACGGTCCATCAGGGCATCCAGTTCGGCGCAGATGCCGAGCGAGTCCTCCAGCACCACCTGCCGGACGTGGTCCAGGCCGCCCTCGATCCGCTCCAGCCAGACCGAGGTGCGCTCCAGCCGGTCGGCGGTGCGGATGTAGAACATCAGGAACCGGTCGATGGTCCGCAGCAGGGTCTCCTTGTCCAAGTCGGCGGCCAGCAGGTCGGCATGACGAGGTGTCATGCCGCCGTTTCCGCCGACGTAGAGGTTCCAGCCCGCGGAGGTGGCGATGACGCCGAAGTCCTTGCCCTGGGCCTCGGCGCACTCGCGGGCGCAGCCGGACACGGCGGCCTTGAGCTTGTGCGGGGAGCGCAGTCCCCGGTAGCGCAGCTCCAGTTCGATGGCGAGGCCGACCGAGTCCTGCACCCCGTAGCGGCACCAGGCCTGGCCTACACAGGACTTCACGGTGCGCAGCGACTTGCCGTAGGCGTGGCCGGATTCGAAGCCGGCGTCGACCAGGCGCCGCCAGATCCGCGGGAGTTGGTCGACGGTGGCGCCGAACAGGTCGATCCGCTGGCCGCCGGTGATCTTCGTGTAGAGGCCGTGGTCGCGGGCGATCTCGCCGATGGTGATCAGCCCCTGCGGGGTGATCTCGCCGCCGGGGATCCGCGGCACCACCGAATAGGAGCCGTTGCGCTGCAGGTTGGCCAGGAAGTGGTCGTTGGTGTCCTGCAGCGCGCCCTGCTCGCCGTCCAGGATGTGGCCTCCTGCCAGGCCGGCGAGGATCGAGGCGACGGCCGGCTTGCACAGGTCGCAGCCCTCGCCGCCGCGCCCGTAGCGGTCCAGCAGCTCGGCGAAGCCGGTGATGCCGGTCACTCGGACGATCTCGTAGAGCTCGCTGCGGGTCTGCCCGAAGTGCTCGCACAGGCTGTTGTCGACGGTGACGCCGCCGGCCGCCAGCTCGTCGGCGACGATGGTGCCGAGCAGCTTGACGCAACTGCCGCAACCGGTCCCGGCCTTGGTGCACTTCTTGACCTCGGGTACGGTGGCGCAGCCCTGGTCGGCGACGGCCGCGCGGATCTCGCCCTTGGTGACGTTGTGGCAGGAGCAGACGATCGCCTCGTCCGGCAGCGCGACCGGCCCGCTCGCCGGGGCCAGCCCGGCCGGCAGCACCAGGTGCCCGGGCGCGGTGGTGAGCGGCTTGCCGCCGATGGCCAGGGGCCGCAGCAGGCCGTAGGACTCGGTGTCGCCGACCAGCACACCGCCGAGCAGCCGCCCGTCGCCGCCGATGACCAGCTTCTTGTAGACGCCGGAGCGGCTGTCGCTGTAGAGCACGTCGACGGCGCCCTCGGTGGCGCCGTGGGCGTCGCCGAAGCTGGCGACGTCGACGCCGAGCAGCTTGAGCTTGGTGGAGGTGTCGGCGCCGGTGAAGTGGTGCTCGTCACGCAGTTCGCCGGCCAGCGAGCGGGCGGCGGTCTCGGCCATCGCGTAGCCGGGGGCGACCAGGCCGTAGACCTTGCCGTCCGCAGCCAGGGCGCATTCGCCGATGGCGTAGACGTGCGGGTCGCGGGTGCGGCAGCGCTCGTCGACCACGATGCCGCCGCGCTCGCCCACCGGCAGGTCGCAGTCCCGGGCCAGCTGGTCGCGGGGCCGCACGCCGGCGGAGAAGACCACCAGGTCGGCGGGGAGTTCGCGGCCGTCGGACAGGCCCATCGCGCGGACCCGGCCGTCCTCTCCGGTGAGGATCGCCTGGGTGCCGGCACCGGTGTGGACGTTGACGCCGAGGTCTTCGATCTTGCGGCGCAGCAGCCGCCCGCCGCCCTCGTCGATCTGGATGGCCATCAGGCGCGGCGCGAACTCCACCACGTGGGTCTGCAGGCCGAGTGCGGTGAGCGCGCCGGCGGCTTCCAGGCCGAGCAGTCCGCCGCCGACCACCACGCCGATCGTGGTGCCGTCGGTCTGGGCCTCGGCGCGGATCCGCTCCAGGTCCTCGATGGTGCGGTAGACGTGGCAGCCGGCCGCGTCATGGCCGGGAACCGGTGGCACGAACGGGTAGGAGCCGGTGGCCAGCACCAGCGCGTCGTAGCGCAGCACCGTGCCGGACGCGCAGCCGACGGTGCGGGCGGCGCGGTCGATCGCCACGGCGGTGTCGGCGAGGCGCAGGTCGATGCCGTGCTCGGCGAGGAAGCCGGCCGGAGTGAGCGACAGCTCGTCGGCACTGGTGCCGGAGAACCAGGAGGTGAGGTGGACCCGGTCGTAGGCGGCGCGGGGCTCCTCGGCGAGCACGGTGATCCGCCAGTCGGCCGCGCCCGGCTGCTCGACGAAGGCCTCCAGGAAGCGCTGGCCGACCATGCCGTGGCCGACCAGGACCAGGTCGCGCGGGCGGTGTTCCGTCGTCATCGGGCGGCTCCAAGGGTGGTGAGCAGGTGCAGGGGGTGGTCCGGGAGGGGGTCGTCGTGCTCCAGGGCGCGCGCGAGGTCGCCGACGGCGGCCAGGTCGCCGAGCAGGATCGCGCCGACCAGGCGATCGCCGCGCAGCACCAGCTTCTTGTAGCTGCCGCGGGTGGCGTCGGTCAGGCGCAGCACGTCCAACTCCGGGTGCTCGTCGGGCTGGACGTCGCCGAAGGCCGCGTACTCGAGCCAGCGCCGACGCCAGATCGGTGCCCGGCACGGGCTGCAGGTGCAGATCGGCCTGGTCGGCGGCGCCGGTGCAGCGCGGGTCCACCACGATCAAGGTGCCGCCGTTCTCGCGCAGTTCGCGGAAGTAGCGCAGCGGCCGGCGGCATGGTCTCAGCCGGGTTGGCGCCGACCAGGATCAGGCAGTCGGTGTGCGGGATGTCCGCGAGCGGGAACGGCAGGCCACGGTCCAGGCCGAAGGCGAGCCGGCCGGCGGCGGCCGCCGAGGACATGCAGAACCAGCCGTTGTAGTCGATGGTCGCCGTGCCGAGCGCGACCCGGGCGAACTTGCCGAGCTGGTAGGCCTTTTCATTGGTCAGCCCGCCGCCGAACACCCCCACCGCGTCCGCGCCGTGCTCGGCCCGGATCGCGGCGAGGCCCGCCGCCACCCGGTCCAGCGCCTCGGCCCAGGTGGCGGCGCGCAGTTCGCCCCCGTCGGTGCGCACCAGCGGCGTGCTGAGGCGGACACCGGGGGCCAGCAGCGCAGCGGCGTTCCGGCCCTTGCCGCACAGCGCACCGCGGTTGACCGGAAATCCGGCGCGCTCACGCACTTCCACCGGCACCGCACTGCCGATCGCCGTCGGCGCGAGCAGCATGCCGCACTGCAGTGAGCAGCACGGGCAGTGCGTCGCCGTCGCGACCGGGGTGGTGGTGGTCATGGCGACGAATCTGACGGGTGGGCGTTACACGGCCTTGTCCCGAGTGTTGCGCCCACGGCACACCTTGCTCACGCCGTGACCGGGACGGGGTGGGCCGGCCGACATCCGTCGTAACACCAGAAGGCGTTTCGCTAACGTCGGTTTGATCACCAGGCAACCTCCCGGTAACAGGAGCCCTCGAACCTGCGTCCATGGGCACCACCGAACATCCGCCGCTGACCGGCTTCACCGTCGGCGTCACCGCCGCACGGCGCCGCGACGAACTGGTCGCGCTGCTCACCCGGCGCGGCGCGCGCGTCATCGAGGCGCCGACGCTGCGCATCCTGCCGCTGGAGGACGACCTGGCGCTGCGCCAGGCCACCGAGCAGTGCCTGCGGGCGCCGCTGGACTATGTGGTGGCCACCACCGGCCTGGGCTGGCGCGGCTGGATGAGCGCCGCCGACGGCTGGGGCCGGGGCGCCGAACTGGCCGCCGCCTGCCGAAACGCGCTGGTGCTGACCCGCGGCCCGAAGGCCACCGGCGCGGTCCGGGCCAGCGGCCTGGACGAGGCCTGGTCGCCGCGCACCGAGGCCACCGACGAACTGCTGACCTGGCTGCTCGCCCGCCCACTGGCCGGCCGCCGGATCGCGGTGCAGGAGCACGGCATCCCGCTCGACGACTTCGCCGCCGCCCTGCGGGAACGCGGCGCCGAGGTGATCTCGGTGCCGGTCTACCGCTGGGCGCCACCGGATGACGCGGGCCCGGTGCGGCGGCTGGTCGAGCAGACCGCCCGCCGCGAGATCCACGCGATGACCTTCACCAGCGCGCCCGCGATCACCGCCTTCCTCGCCACGGCGAGATCCGACGGGCTGGACGGGCCGGTGCTGGACGCGCTGCGCGGCGAGACCCTCGCCGTCTGCGTCGGCCCGGTCTGCGCGCGCCCGCTGGTGGCGGCCGGCATCCCGGTGGTCTGGCCGGAACGCGGTCGGCTCGGTGCCCTGGTGCGCACCCTCACCGAGGCGCTCCCCGCCCGGAGTCGGCAGGTGCTGACCGTGGCCGGCCGCGAACTGGTGCTCCAGGGAAACGTGTTGCTGGTGGCGGGCGAGAGCCACTGGCTCTCGCCCAAGAGCGCCACCCTGCTGCGCGCCCTCGCCGAGCACCCGGGTTGGGTGCTCAGCCGTCCCGAACTGCTGCGCCGCGCCTGGGCGGACTCGGACGCCGACGAGCACGCGGTGGAGGCCGCGATCGCCCGGCTGAGACAGTCGCTGGGCCGGCACAGCGACCTGATCCGCACCGTGCCCAAGCGCGGCTACCGGCTGGCGACGGGGTGACGGGCGTGCCCGGCCGCCCGACCCTGCTCGCCGTCGCCCACGGCACCCGGGCGGCGGCCGGGGTGGCGACCACCGAGGCGCTGCTGGCCCGGGTCCGGGCGCTGCGACCCGACCTGCGCGTCGAGCACTGCTACCTGGACCTGGTCTCCCCCTCGCTCCCCGAGGCGCTAACCCGACTGCGCGGCGCGGTGGTACTGGTGCCGCTGCTGCTGGGCACCGGCTACCACCACCGGGTCGACATCCCCGCCGCCGTAGCCGCGGCGCCCCGCCTCCAGGCCCGGATCGCCCGCCCGCTGGGGCCGCACCCGCTGCTGGCGGCGGCGCTGACGGACCGTCTGCACGCGGCCGGCTGGCGGCCACGGGCACCGCGGTCGGCCCTGGTGCTGGCGGCGGCCGGCTCCACCGACCCGGCCGCGGGCGTCGACACGACCGCGATGGCCGCCCTGCTGCGCGAGCGCCTGCCCGGCCGCCCGCCCGTCGTTCCGGCGAACCTGTGCGGCGCCGGGCCCAGCCCCGCCGAGGCGGTCACCGCGCTGCGGGCCGCCGGGCACCGGCAGGTCGCCGTCGCCGAATACCTGCTCAGCCCCGGCTTCTTCGCCCGCCGCGCGGCCGCCTCCGGCGCCTGCCTCACCGCCGCGCCGCTGGGCACCCATGACGCGCTGGCCCGGCTGGTCGTGCTCCGCTACCAGGAGGCGCTGGCGTCACCAGGCCTTGCGTCAGCACCCCTTGCGTCACCAGGCCTTGCGACACCGCCCCTCCCGTCAGCACCCCTTGCGACACCGCCCCTCCCGACACCGCCCCTTGCGACACCGCCCCTCCCGTCAGCGCCCTTTCCGTCAGCGCCCGTTTGAGCGCAGCACCTCCTCGACGGCCTCCAGGGTCTGCGCCGCGTCCCGCAGACCTGCGGCGATCGCCCGCTCCAGCCAGACCTTGGCCTCGGCGGCCACCTCGGGGTTGTCACCGTCGCGCTGCATCAGCACCTTGGCCAGGCTCTCCTGCGCCATCGGGTCGCCGGCATCCGCGCCGATCCGCAGCAGCGCCTCCGCCTCCGCCAGTCGGCCGGCGTCGACCAGCGGCCGGACCTCGTCGTGCAACTGCTTGGTGGCCACGCCCAGCAGGTCCCACTGCTCCTCCCCGCCAAGGGCCGCGCCCGGCTTGCGTTGCAGCAGGCCGATCAGCGCGTACGTGGCACGGAAGTCCCCCTCGGCGGACGACTCGCGGAACACGTCCTCCGCACCGTCGAAGTTGCCCATCAGCCCCAGCGCGGACCCGAGCAGCGGCGCGACCCCGGTGTCACCGGCGTCCATCAGGATGCGCAGCAACTGGACCGCCACCGGGTAGTCGCCCGCGGTGTAGGCCTGGGCGGCCGCGTCGCGCATCGCCTGGAGCTCGGCGGCACCGCTCCCATCGACCCGCTCGGCCGCCTCCTTCTTGCGTCGCCCGAATATGCCCACTGTCCCACTCCTTCGTTCCACAACTCCGGCCGTGAGGAAGCAAAACTAGCCCACCGGAGCCCGAAGGGCATCGACGGCGAGGCGGGCGGCGGTGCCGATCACGGCGTCGGCTGCGGGGAGGGTGATGCTGGTGGCCGTGGCACGGGTGAAGACCGCCACGGCGTAGCGGCCGCCGTCCGGATACTCGATGACGCCGACCTCATGACGCAGGGTCGGCAGGGTGCCGGTCTTGCCGTGCACCCGCACATCGTCGAACGGGAAGCCGGAGGCCAGCCGGTGCGGCCAGACCTGGAGGCCGAGCAGTCGGCGCAGCGCGGCGCCGTGTTCGCCCGGGCAGGCCCGGTCGTGCCAGATCGCGGCGAGCAGTGCGGTCATCTCGCGGGCGGTGCTGCGGTTGGTGAAGGCGGGGTCGAGGACGCGCAGCCGTGCGACGACGGCCGGGTCCACCGGGGAGCCGGAGCCGGTGTCCTGGCGCAGCGCCGCGATCATGTCGCGGATCTTGTGCACGGCGACGGTGCGGGTCAGACCCAGGTCGGCCATGGTGCCGTTGACGGCGTCCAGGCCGAGCTCGTCCCAGAGCAGGTCGGCGGCGGTGTTGTCGCTGACGGCGATGCTCAGGTAGGCGAGGTCGCGCAGCGAGAGCCGTGCGGCGTCCAGCATCGCGGCCAGCCCGGTGGGGCCGTCGGTGCGGCCGAAGGCCGGGATGTCGAGGCGGCGGGTCAGGTCGATCCGGCCGGCCCCGGCGTGGCGGAACAGCGTGGTGAGTACACAGAGCTTGTGGACGCTGGCGGTGCTCACCAAGGTGTCCGCGCCGAGGGCGAGTTCGGTGCCGGCATCGAGGTCGCGGGCGTGCAGCAGACCGGTCACTCCGGCCTCGGCGAAGGCCTCGGCGATCCGGGTGCGGGCGCTGGCGTTGCTGGTATCGCTTCTCACAGCGGAAACTCCGTGGCGGGCCGGGGGAAGAGCGGGCGGTTGGGCGGCTCGGCCAGCAGGCCGCCGGGGTCGGTGAGGGCCTGCTGCGCCGCCTCGGCGAACAGTCCGACGGCCGGCCCGCCTGCGCCGGCCGGCCAGGCGGTGGAGGTACGCCAGGTCAGCGGGGTTCCGACCAGTGGACGCCAGACGGTACCGGGTGGCGGGGCGGTCCGGGGCGCCAGGGCGACGGCGGTGCCGGTGAGCACCAGGGCGCGGGCGACGTCCGACCCGTGGTGCTGGTCGACCAGGGCCGCCGGGGTGCAGCCGTGCCGAGCCAGCGTGGTGAGCATCTCGTCGTACAGGGCCGGGGCGGTGGCGCGGGGGAAGAGCACCAGCTGTCGGCCGGTCAGGTCGGCCAGCGCCAGCTCCGCACGGTCCGCGTGGGGGCTGTCGGCGGCGAGCAGCACGCCGACCGGCTGGTGCAGCACCGCCCCGAAGGCCAGCCCGACGGCCGGGCAGGGGTGGCGGACTATCGCGACGTCCACGGTGTGCTGGGCGAGTTCACGGGTCACCGCCGTGACCGGGAGCTCCCGCACGTCCAGCTGGGTGCCCGGGGACGCGGCCCGGAACCGGGTGAGCAGGGCGGCCACCGCGGCCGGGCCGAGGTCGGGCGGCAGGGCGGCGCGCAGGGTGCCGGCTCGGCCGGTGCGCAGGTCGGACGCGGTGCCGAGGAGCCGCGCGGTGGATTCCAGCACTTCGTCGGCGTCTGCCAGCAGCAGCCGGCCCGCCGGGGTGAGGGTGACGCCGCGCGGACCACGGTCGAAGAGCGTGACGCCCAGCTCGCGTTCGAGGCGCTGGATCCGCTGGGAGAGCGAGGGCTGGGCGATCCGCAGACGTTCCGCGGCCCGGCCGACGTGACCCTCCTCAGCAACGGCGCGGAAGTAGCGGAGGTGCCGCAGCAGGTCCATGAGCAGCAATCATAGGCAATTCACTATCACTCCGGTCACGATCAGGGTCTTGGACTGGTCCGCTCACGACCTGTTTAGCTGACGTCACACCCGAGGTTCGGCAACCCCAGGCTCGGCAACCCCAGGCTCGGCAACCCCAGACTCATAGCAACCCGAGGTTCGGCAACCCGTCGAGGAGACCCGCTGATGACGCCCCTGTTCCCGAGGTCCGCCGCCGCCCTGCTCGCGGCCGCCCTGCTCGCCGGCTGCTCGGCGAGCAAGGCCGCCGCACCGGCCGCCCCGGCCGCACCGCGCTCCGCCGCCGGCAGCCCCACCCCCTCCACCGAGGCATTCGCCCAGCTCGAACAACAGTTCGGCGCCCGGGCGGGCCTGTACGCACTCGACACCGGCAGCGGCCGCGAGGTGGCCTACCACGCGGACGACCGGTTCGCCTTCGCCTCCACCATCAAGTCGCTCTCCGTCGGCACCCTGCTGCGGCACGCCTCCGACGCCGAGTTGGACAAGGTGGTGACCTACCACCAGGAGGACGTCCTGTCGTGGGCGCCTGTCACCTCGAAGCACGTGGCCGACGGCATGAAGCTGCGCGATCTGGCCACCGCCGCCATCGAGCAGAGCGACAACACGGCCGCCAACCTGGTCACCGCCGAGCTGGGCGGCCCGGCTGCCGTGCAGCAGGCCCTGCGCGACCTCGGCGACCGGACCACCAACGTCAACCGGACCGAGCCGACCCTCAACGAGGCGACCCCGGGCGACACCCGCGACACCAGCACGCCCCGGGCGATGGCCACCGACCTGCGCCAGTACGTCCTCGGCGACACCCTGGCCGGCGACCACCGGCAGCTGCTCACCGACTGGCTGGTGGGCAACACCACCGGCGGCCCGTACATCCGGGCGGGCGTGCCCACCGGCTGGAAGGTCGGCGACAAGACCGGCAACGGCGGCTACGGCACCCGCAACGACATCGGGATCCTCTGGCCGAACGACGGCCACGCCCCCATCGTCATCGCCGTGCTGACGGACCGGGGCAAGCCCGACGCCAAGTCGGACGACGCCCTGATCGCCCAGGCCACCAAGGCCGCCCTCGACGCGCTCCACTGACCGCGGCCGCACAGGGGGAACGTCGATGCCCCTCGACAACTCCAACTCCGGCGCGCAGTCCCGCCGCCGCATGCTCGGTGCCACCACGAGGTGGGCACCGCGGCCCTCACCGGTGCGGTCACCCGGCTCCGCCAACTCGATGGCCTGGCCCACGATGTGCCGTCCGTCATCACCACCCACGGGGACGACTTCGCCCTCCCGCCGACCAAGCCGGCCCGCGACCGGGCGACCTGAGCGCGCTCCAGGCCGCCGTCCACCAGCCCAGCCCGGCAACCCAGTTCAGCCGCCTGGCTCACCTGGAGTCCTTCGCTCCGTGCACCGACCTGCCGACGCCTATGCTCCCACCATGACGATCACGACCACCGCAACCGATACAGAGACAGCCCGCGCCGCGGCACGAGCAGGGGCGGCCGTGGTGCGCGACATGTTCGGGGCATCGCTGGACCGGTTCGACAAGGGGGCCGGGGACTTCGCGACGGCCGCGGACCTGGCGGCGGAGCAGGCCATCCTCGACGTGCTGCGCGCCGCCCGGCCCGACGACGCCGTGACCGGCGAGGAGGCCGGGCAGCTCGGCCGTGCGGACGCGCGGCGCCGGTGGCTGGTCGATCCGCTGTGCGGCACCCTGAACTACGCGGTGCGCAATCTGCTGGTCGCGGTCAACGTCGCCCTGCGGACGGGCTCTGACATCACCGCGGCCGCTGCCGCCGACCCGTTCACCGACGAGGTCTTCTGGACCGACGGCGAACGGGCCTGGCTGCGCAGCGGCGACCAGGACGAGCCGCTGGTCCCCTCGGCCGACTCACGGCTGGTCGACCTCAACCTCGACCCGCCCTTTCCCAACGCCCCCGGCTTCCGCGCGGCCCGGCTGCTCACCGAGCCGGCGTTCGTGGAGCGGTTCCGCCCGCGCGTGGTCTCCACCACCCTTGCGGTGGCCTGGGTCGCCGCCGGCCGCCGGGCCGCCTACGTCACCGACGGCCACCTCGACGACAGCGTGCACTTCGCCGCCGGGATCGCCCTGTGCCGGGCCGCCGGCTGCGTGGTGACCGGCATCCACGGCCAGCCGCTGCACACCGGCGCCGGTGGCCTGCTCGTCGCCGCCGACCAGGAGACCCACGCTGCGCTGCTCGACATGGTCAACCGCCAGCGCCCTGACCTGCCCTGAGCGCCTGCCGGAAGTGGCCCGGATCTTGCCGGCCTGCGATGATCGCTCCCATGCCAGCCACCCCGGTCCTCCCTGCCCCGACCGTGCCATTGGCCGTCGCCGACGGCACGGTCGGTGACTTCGAGACGCACATCACGGTCGAGTGCGCTGCGGACGACCTGGGCCGACTGGCCGGTTGGGCGCGGGACCGGAGCCTGAAGTTCACCCACATCGTGCTGGCCCGTGGGCGGATGGTGTCACAGCCGATGGTGACGCTGCGCGGATCGGCGGCGCTCGCTCGGCACCGGGCGCAGGTCGCGGCCGCCGTGCACGAGCTGCGGACCGCCGGCTTCCGGCCGGTCCGGGTCAAGGTGGAGGCGGCGCCCTGGGTGCCGGGAGTACCCGGGTCCGACGCCGAGTCGGCCGCCCTCGGCCCCGGGGTGTACTTCGAGCACCACATCAAGGTGGTGCTCGATCCGGCCGACCAGCGTGCGGAGTTGGCCGCCCGAGTCGCCTCGCACGGCGCGCACGTCTCCTGGAACGCCCGCCGCAGTGACGGCCGGGGCCGGGAGCAGCGCTTCGTCACGCAGCGCTGCCACGGTGTCGGCCTGCCCGCCGCCGGCCGGGCGCTGGAGCGGCTGGTCGCGGTGATCCGTGGCAGTGGGATCGCCGAAGTCCTGTCGGTGGAGCGGGAGTTCGTGGTGTTCGACGGCAATCTCTCGGTGGACGAGGGTTGGATCGAGGAGGGGACTTCATGAACGACGCCTGGCGGGCACTCGGCTGGCTCGGCGCCGAGCTACCCAAAGAACCGCTCGCGGACGGGGTGCGAGCGCACCTGGACCTTCCGCTGACGCTGCGCCCGATCGAGGACCCGCGCGCCGTGCAGCGCCCGGTCTTCGATCCGGCGCTCAAGCAGCACGCCCGCGCCTACCGGGCCACCGACCCGCAGTTCGCGGATCCGGCGCTGGCGGCGCAGTGGGCAGCGGCTCGCCGCCGCGCGATGGACCTGGTGCTGGCGGCCGTGGCCGACTCGGCCTGGGTGGACCATCTGGTGCTGCGCGGCAGCGTGCTGCTGCGGACCTGGTTCGGCGAGGCGGCCCGGGAGCCGGGCGACCTGGACTTCGTGGTGGTGCCACCGGAGTGGCGGATCGAGGAGGACCGCACGGGGGCGATGCTGGACGGCCTTGCCCGCACCGTCGAGCGGTCGGCGGCGGCCGATCGGCCGGTGGCGGTCGAGCGGTCGGCGGCGGTCGAGCGGTCGGCGGCGGTCGCCCCTGGTGCGGTGCGGTTCGACGCGGCGTCGGCGGTGAGCGAGGAGATCTGGACGTACGACCGGGTCCCCGGCCGGCGCCTGGTCCTGCCGTGGACGGCCGAAGGGCTTCCCGGGGGCGCGATCCAGCTGGACTTCGTCTTCAACGAGCAGTTGCCGGCCTCGCCGGAGCCCGTCCTGGTGACCAGCGGCTCCGGGGGTCCGGGGGCGCGGCTGAACGCGGCCGGCGCGGAGCTCTCGCTGGCCTGGAAGCTCATGTGGCTGGTCACCGACGCCTATCCGCAGGGCAAGGACCTCTACGACGCCGTGCTGCTCGCCGAGCGGTCCGGGCTGCGCTGGCAGGTCCTGCGGGACGCCTTCCTGGGCGCCGAGCCCCACTACGCGATGCAGCCGATCACCTTGGCCACCATCGCCGAGGTGGGGCAGCACGTCGACTGGCACGACTTCGCGGCGGAGTACCCGCACATCGAGGGATCGCCCGAGGAGTACTCGTCCCGGCTGACGGCGGCGCTGGCTCCGACCTTCGACGACCCGGCCGTGCGGCATCTCGACGGGCCGGCCCTGCGCAGCTGGTGGCTGACGCCATGGGTGGAGCGGTATCGCGAGTTGCTCGACCGGACCAGCATGCCGGAGGTCCAGCAGGCGATGGTGGCGGCCGGCACCCCGCCCTGGGTGGGCGTCGTCCTCACCCGCGAGCTCCTCGGCGGCCCCGCGCGGTACGGGCTCGACGAGGCGCGGGCCATGGTGCTGGCCGATCCCGCCTGGTCCAGCTGGGCCGACTTCTACCAGCGCTCCTCGGGCTTGGTGGAACAGGAGCTGCGCGACTGGGAGAGCTGATCCGCCGTCAGCCTGCCCCGGCGGCGGATCCGGTCGGTTACGATCCCGCGAGCCGAGTTTGGTCGGCAGGCAGCCGAATCGATCAGGACGCGCCCCCCGCACACGGGGGTGAGATGCGGCGGGCGCGTGTTTTCAATGGTAGGTAGCGGCCACTGATTGATCATCAGCCCAGGGACGTAGTCCCAGCGGTTGACGCACCGCGGTCCCTACATCCAGCGGGGTACGCGGCTCGCCCATCCAGCGGGGTCCGCGGCTCGCCGCTATCCCCACCCCCTGCGCAGCCCGCCGGCCCATGCCGCCGAGGAAGTGCGAGGTCATGTACTCCGAGGCGATCCGCGACTGGGGGCGTCGACCAGGCCGTAGACCACGCTCATGGTCAGCAGGCGGGTGCCGTGGACCGCCGCGTCCAGCACCGGTACGCCGACCACCGACCGCACCAGGCTCTGCCCGGCCGGTTCGCGCCGCCCGACGCCGCCCTGGGGGCAAGTCAGGAACCGTGGGCGGCCGGTGGGCCATGGATATGATCCGCTTTCGTGACGGACAACCGGCCCACTTCTTCCGGGCTCGACCTGCATCTGGAGCTGCCCGCGGGGCTCGGCCGCCGCGCCGCGCTGGAGCACGCACTGCGCGAGGCGATCCGCAGCGGCCGGCTCGCCCCCGAGGCGCGGCTGCCGGCCACCCGGAGGCTGGCCACCGAGTTCGGGATGGCCCGTGGCACCATCCGCGCGGCATACGATCAGCTGATCGCCGAGGGATATCTGACCGCCCATCACGGCTCGGGCACCAGGGTTGCCCGGATCCCGGCTCTCCGACCCACGGCACCCGCACCCGCACCCGCTCCGACACCCGCACCGGCACCGGCACCCGCCGCCCCGGCGCCGCGGTACGATCTGCGGCCGGGGAGCCCCGATCCGGCGTCGTTCCCCACCTCGGCCTGGCTGCGGGCGACCCGCCGCGCCTTGGCCGTCGCCCCCGCCGAGGTGTACGGCTATGGCGACCCGCGCGGCCGGATCGAGCTGCGGACCGCACTCGCCGGCTACCTGGGCCGGGCCCGGGGTGTGCTCACCACGCCCGAGCAGATCGTGGTCACCTCCGGCTACGTCCAGGCGCTGGCCCTGCTCGTACAGGTGCTCGCCCGGGCGGGCACTGCTGCGGTGGCGATGGAGGACCCGGGTCTGGCGTTCCATCGCGAGGTGGTCCGCCGCCACGGCGGCACGGTGCTCCCGCTCCCGGTCGACCAGCACGGCGCCGGCACCGATCGGCTGCCCGCCGCCGACGCCGTCGTGGTGACGCCGGCCCACCAGTACCCGACCGGCGCCTCGCTCCAGCCGGCCAGGCGCCGACTGCTCGTCGACTGGGCCCGCGCGACCGGTGCCCTGGTGGTGGAGGACGACTACGACGGCGAGTTCCTCCCCCGACCGCCGGGCGGCCGCCAGCCGCTGGGTGCCCTCCAGGGAGCGGCGCCGGACCTGGTGGCCTACATCGGCAGCGCCTCCAAGACCCTCGGACCCGCCCTGCGCCTGGCCTGGCTGGTGCTGCCGCCGCAACTGGTCGACGCCGTAGTGGAGGCCAAGCTCCACAACGACCACCACACCGAGACCATCGGCCAGTTGGCACTCGCCGAGCTGATCACCGGGCACGGGTACGACCGGCACATCCGGGCCGGCCGGCAGCGCTACCGGCGCCGCCGCGAGCAGTTGCTCGACACCCTCGCCGCGCTGTCCTGCCCGGCCCTCGCCGCCCCCGGCATCGCGGCCGGACTGCACGCGCTGGTCCCGCTCCCCGCCGACGGGCCCACCGAGCGCGAGATCCTGGAGCGTGCCACCGCGCACCGCCTCCGTCTCGGCTACCTCGGCGACCACTGGCACCAGCCCGCCGCCGACCGCCCGCAGGGCGTGATCATCGGCTACGCCACCCCGACCGAGAGCGCCTACCCCGCGACGCTGCGAACCCTGGCCCGGGTGCTGGGCGGCTGATTCCCCAGGTCACATACCCCGGCTGGTATTCGCAGCCAGCCTCCTAGCGTGTGTAACCTGTCTACAGGGATACCCACCGGGGTATCTTTTCGGATGAGCTGACCGCCCGCCCTCTCGGCGCTTTCGGAGGAAACCATGGATTACGGCATCACCATCACCCTGGACACCCCGTTCGAGCAGACCGTCGACCGGGTCCGCGCCGCCCTCGCCGAGCAGGGCTTCGGCGTGCTCACCGAGATCGACGTGCGCGCCACCATGCAGGCCAAGCTCGGCGCGGAGATGGAGGACTACCTCATCCTCGGCGCCTGCAACCCGCCGCTCGCCCACCGCGCCCTGTCGGCGGAGCGCCAGATCGGGCTGCTGCTGCCGTGCAACGTCGTGGTCCGGGCGGCGACGGACGGCGGCACCCTGGTCGAGGCGATGGACCCGCAGCTGATGGTCAAGGTCACCGAGCGCGCCGAGTTGCGCGAGGTCGCCGACGAGGCCGCGACCCGCCTACGGGCCGCACTCGCCTCGCTCAAGGCCTGAGGCCGCCGGCCAGGAGCCGCCGCCCGACCCGAGCCCGCCCGAGCGGCGTCGCACTGGCTGCCCTGCTGGCCCTCGCCGCGCCGGTGGTCGGCCTGCGCACCGCGATGCCCTCGATCACCGTGCTGCCCGCCGACGCCGGCGCCCGGGCCGGCTACACCGCCGTGCAGCAGGCCGCCGAGCGACTTCCGGCGCCGCGCCCAGCGGCTGCCCCTCTCGCACCGGAGTCGACACGGATAGTAGGTTCAGAGTCACCATCCGTGAGACCCGGCAGGTGACAGCATGCGCCACCCCCACCCGCACCCCGCTCCCCGTCCCGCCACAGCAGGCCGCCACCGGCGAGCCGTTGCCGCGCTCGCCCTGACAGCAGCGCTCGCTGTCCCCCTCGCGGCGCAGGCCGCGCAGGCCACCACCGGCCCGGCCCCCGCGGACAGCAGCACCGCGCCCAGGACGGGCACCTCGGGCGTCCTCGGCGCCGCCCCACCCGCGCCGTGCACCGCCGCCCAGCGGCAGGCCGCGTTCGCCGCCGACCGGGCCCGGGTCCTGGGGTGGCTCGGCAACTCCACGACCATCGACAATTGGCCCGAACTGATCGAGTTGGGCACCAAGGGGTGGACCGGTCTGGTGCACGGCTTCATGAGCCAGCAAGGCCTCGGCGTCACCATCATCCGCCCCAAGTCCCCGATGTCGGCCACCAACGTCCTGATCCCGGTGGCCGGAACCCCCGCCGCCCTGCCGGGCAACATGCCCGACGCCCTCTGGTACGCGCCCGACCCCAAGGCGACCAACCCCGCGGACCCGCACAATCCGTCGTTCCCGTACCACCTGGCCGGCTGGTCGTACAGCGCCGACTACAACTTCGCCCAGCACCCGGTGGACCGCGGGCCGGCCTGTCTGACCCGTGACAACTGGCTGGTGCACGAACGCGGTATCCACGACGCCGCCACGCTCGGCTTCATCCCCGAACCGCCCGCGGAGGAGTTCAAGGGCCAGGACCCCGGCAACGCGCCGATCGACTCCTGGGAACTCTTCCAGCACCCGGGAGTCACCCACAACCGCCTCTGGATGACGGACCTCTGGCTCGGCGCCAACGGCAACGTCGCCTCGTCCTTCGCCGACCCTTACGAGTCCATCCAGGGGGTCGACCCGCACTACGGGTCCTGGTACTTCAAGCCGCCAGCGGCCCCCTGATCCTCCCGGCCACCGGCGCGGTGCGCATCTGACGCGGCCTCAGCGCAGGCCGTCGAACCAGGCGCGCACCGCGCCGCCGTCCCTGCCGCCGGCGATCAGGGCGATGTGGTTGTCCGGGCGGACCAGCACCAGCGCGTCCTCCTCGATGCCATAGGCGCGCCGGGCGTGCCCGCCGGCATCGTCGATGTCGTAGCCACCACCCTGCCCGGGCGCTCCCACCGCATGCGCCACCACCAGGTTGCCGTGGGCCGCCGTCACCTCGGCCAGTGCGCGCCCGGCGGTCGCGCCGAACCCGAGCAGCGTGAAGTGCGGCCCTGCGAACAGCTCGAACAGCCGCACCCGACTGCCGTCCGGCGCGGCGCAGGGTGCGTCGGGGGCCCGATCTCCCGGACGCAGCACGCCGGTTGCCCGCCCCGTCGCGAGCGAGCTCCAGCGATACCCCTGCCCCAGGGTCGGCACGGCGGCGGCTTCGACGCCCGTGCCTGGCTCCCGCACGGCGCGCATGGCCCGGTCCAGCCGCTCACTGGTCACCTCCAGGGTCCACGCCGCGATCGGGATCCGCTCCTCGTCATAGCTGTCCAGCAGCCGGCTGCCGGCCTGGCCCATGAGCACCAACGCCAGCTTCCAGCCCAGGTTGTAGGCGTCCTGGACGCCGGTGTTCATGCCGAGGCCGCCGGCGATCGGGTGCACATGGGCGGAGTCGCCGGCCAGGAAGACCCGCTCAGCTCGGAACCGGTCGGCCATCCGGACGTTGACCCGCCAGGTGGAGAGCCAGTCGGCGTCGCGCAGCCGGACCCCGGGCATCCCGGCGTAGCGGTCGAAGAGGCGCTGGAAGCCTTCCAGCGACGGCGGAAGCGGCTCGCCGTGCGCGTCCGGCTCCGGGCTCGCCTGGAGCTGGAACTGGTCGGTGCCCGGGATCGGCCACAGCATGATGCCGCCGTCGGCCGTGAACCACTGGTGCCAGTGGTCGCGGCCGAGACCGTCGGCGGCCACATCGCCGCAGACCATCGTCTGGGCCGGCCCGGTCCGGCCCTCGAAGGGGATCTCGAGGGTGCGCCGCACCAGGCTGTGTCCGCCGTCGCAACCGACCAGGTACCGGGCCCGGATCCGGCGGCCGTCGTCCAGTGTTGCGGTCACACCGTCCTCGTCCTGGGTGAACCCGGCGAGTTCGGCGCCGAGTTCGGGGTGCACCCGGCGTGTGGCGAGTCGGTCGCGAAGGATCTCCTCGAACCGCCACTGGCCTAGGAAGACCGGGCTATCGAACGGCGCCTCCGGGGTGGGCCGTTGGTCGGCGACGGGGTCGGTGTCATTCACGAAGGCGCCGTCGAAGTACTTGCGGTAGACCTGATGTGCGGTGCCCGCGGCCACGACCTGCTCGGCGACGCCGAGGTCCTCCAGGATCTCCAGGCTGCGCGGCTGCAGCGTCTTGCCGCGGGACTCCCGGTGGTAGGCGATGCGCCTGTCGATCAGGCGCACGGGGACGCCGTGGCGGGCCAGGTCGCAGGCAAGAGTGAGGCCGGTCGGCCCGGCGCCCACGATCAGCACAGCGGTCTGTTCTGTCGTCATCTGTCCTTTGCCCCTTGGACGTTCGGATGGCTCGGTGGGAACCACCCAACCTGCCCCGAGCAGAAAATGCAACTCGGTAATACATTTAACCGGGTTGCCCATCGTGCTAGCCTTGGCTCCATGGCCATGGCGAACGGATCCCCCGGACTGCGGGAGAGCAAGAAGCAACGCACCCATCAGCACCTGGCCGGGACGGCCCTGCGCCTCTTCCTCGCGCACGGCTTCGACGCGGTGTCGGTGGCCGATGTCGCCGCAGCCGCCGAGGTGTCCAAGCCGACCCTGTTCCGGTACTTCGCCGGCAAGGAGGACTTGGTGCTGTGCCGCTTCGCCGACCACCAGGACGAGGCGGCCCGGATCGTGCGGGCCCGCGCCACCGGCACCACGCCCGTGCAGGCATTGCACGAACACTTCCTGGCGGCCCTGCGCGACCATGACCCGATCACCGGGCTCTGCGACAGCCCCGAGGTGGTCGCCTTCCAGCACCTGCTCTACTCAACCCCCGCCCTGCAGAGTCGACTTCAGCACTACATGGACCGCGAGATCGAGCTCCTCGCCGAGGCCCTGCGGCCGGCCGCCCCCGACGGTCTCACTGCCCGACTGGCCGCCTGCCATCTGGTGACGGTCCGCCATGAGCTCGGGCAGCAGAACTGGCACCGCATCGCCGCCGGCCGGCCGGCGGCAGCCGTCCTCCCGGAGGCACTGGCCGACGCCGACCGTGCGTTCGGCATGCTGTCCGGCGGACTGGACGACTGCTTTCAGCAGCTAATTTGATCCCGATCATGCGTGCATCGGCCGGAGGCGCACCAGCGCAGTGGCGGGCGCTCGCCTCCGCCTGACCCCCGTCAGCTGAGGGGGAACCACCGTTCAGGGGCTGTCACTCAGGCACCGCCGTGTCCTACCGTCGCAACATGGGCGATGAGTTGCTCGACGCCGAGCGGTGCGCGCAGGCCGCCGCCGACCGCAGCGGTGTCACGGTGCGGGCGCTGGCCGGTCTTGCCGAGGTGCGGTCCGCGGCCGAACTGCTCAACCGGGTCTGGCAGGCGCAGCCCTCGGAGCCGGTGGTGCCACCCGCGGTGCTGCGGGCGTACGAGTACTCCGGCAACTACCTCGCGGGCGCGTTCCGGGGATCCCGGCTGCTGGCCGCCGCGGTGGGGTTCCTCAGCCCGGGTGACCGGTTGCACTCCGACGTGCTCGGCGTCCTGCCCGGTGAGCGCGGCACCGGGGTCGGCTTCGCGGTCAAACAGCACCAGCGCGCCTGGGCGTTGCGCCATGGACTGCACGAGGTGCGCTGGACCTTCGACCCGCTGGTGCGCCGCAACGCCCGGTTCAACCTGCGCAGCCTGGGAGCCGAGGCGGTGGCCTACCTACCGGACTTCTACGGACCGTTGAGCGACGGCCTGAACGTCCTGGAGGAGACCGACCGGCTCGCCGTCCACTGGCGCCTCACCTCCCGGCGGGCGACCCAGGCCGCGCGGCGCCGACTGCCCAAGCCCGACCGGGCGGTGCCGAGCGGCGCCGAACTGGCTGTCGACCACCAGGGCATCCCGGCATCCGCCACTCCTGACGCCCCCGCCCAACTGGTCGCAGTCCCGGCTGACATCGACCTGCTCCGCGCCAACGACCGCCCGGCCGCCGCGCACTGGCGCCGGGTGGTACGGACCGCGCTGACCGTGGCGCTGGCGGACGGCTACCGGATCGCCGACTTCACCAGCGACGGCTGCTACCTGCTGCTGCGGCACTGATCGGACGCCTTGCGCCACTTGAGCTGCGCGGGACGTGCGATACCGTCGACCATGGCCGATATCGATCAGCAGCTGGAGTACTGGGACACCACCGGCGCGGTGAAGACCTTCACCCACCCGGTGGCAGCGGAGTGGCTGACCGGGCTCGACGAGGATGCCCGGGTGCTCGACTACGGGTGCGGGTACGGGCGGTTGGCGGGGCGGCTCCAGGAGCTCGGCTTCCGCAGGATCGAGGGGGTGGACCTCTCCCCCGCCCTGGTGGCCCGGGCCGGCGCCACGTATCCCGGTGCCCGGTTCAGCGTGCTCACCGACCCGCCGCGGCTCGATCTCCCGGGCGGCGGCACGGACTTGGCCCTGCTGTTCGCCGTGCTCACCTGCATCCCCACCGACGAGGGCCAGCGCGGGGTGGTCGATGAACTGCGCCGGGTGCTGCGTCCCGGCGGGCTGCTGTACCTCAGTGACTACTGCCTCCAGCCGGACGAGCGCAACCAGGCCCGCTATGACCGGTTTTCGGCGGAGTACGGCAGCTACGGCGTTTTCGAGACCGGTGACGGCGCGGTCTGCCGTCACCACGCACCGGAGTGGCTGCGCGAGTTGCTCGCCGGGTTCGAGGTGGTCCGCACCCGAGAGATCGACGTCGCCACCATGAACGGCCACCCGGCACGGATCACCCAGTGGCTGCTCTCCCGAACGGACGTCTGAACAGCGCTCGGTGTGGCGTGCTCCCCGCACACCGCACCGACGCCACCGGGCCGTGGGCTACAGAGCCATCGAGTAGATCCGCACCGGCTGCCCCGAGCGTGAGACCGCGTCCCGCTCGTGGGCGAGGCCGGTCTTCTCCGCCACCCGCTGGGACGGCCTGTTCGCCGGATCGATGATGGCGATCAGCCGCTCCACCCGCAGGACGTCGCGGGCGAGATCACGGCAGGCGGCCGCCGCTTCGGCAGCCAGGCCCTGCCCCTGGAGCTCCGCCCGCACGTGGTAGCCGACCTCGATCTCGGTGACCCCCTCGATCAGTTGGGGCGTCAGTCCGCAGTCGCCCACGAACTCGCCGGTGTCCCGCAGGGTCAGCAGCCAGAGGCCGAACCCGCGCTCCCGGTAGAGCTCCTGGTTCCACTCGATCCAGCCCCGGGCCTGCCGGCGGTCCATCGGCTGCGGGTAGTAGCGCATCACGGCCGGATCGCCGAGCAGCGCCGCCATGTCGTCGAGGTCGTGGTCGGTCATCTGACGGAACGCCAGGCGGGCGGTGGGTTCAGGGATCAGGGGCTCGTGACTCATCCGTCATTGATACCCCCCGGACGCCTATCGCCGCTGCCCAATTTCCTGCGCGAGGCCCGCGAGGTCGACCGGGTAGTCCTGGCCGAAGTCGGCCGACCGGCTCACCGGCTCCCAGGCGGCCGCCTCGTCCAGCTGGCCGCGCGAGTAGTCCTGCGCCATCTGGACGGCACCGGCCCCGAGGAGGAGGTGGGAGGGCAGGTTCGGGTGCTTGACGAGGCGGACCAGGATCTCGCCGGCACGGTCGGGGTCGCCCGGGGCGGACATGCCGTTGAACAGGCGCACCATCTCGCCCACCGTCGACTCGTACTCCGGCGCGACCTCCGGGACCTTCATCGAGGCGCCGGCCCAGTCCGTGGCGAAGCCGCCCGGTTCCACGACCAGGCACCTGATGCCGAACGGCGCGGTCTCGGCCGCCAGCACCCGGGTGAAGCCGTCCACGGCGAACTTGGCCGCCTGGTAGGACCCGAGCCCGGGGTTGCCGCCGACGCGACCGCCGATGGAGGAGAACTGCACGATCGTCCCGCCGCCCTGCGCCCGGAGGACCGGGATCGCGGCCGTCGAGACGTTGTAGACGCCCCAGAAGTTGGTTTCGAACTGACGGCGGAAGTCGTCCTCGGACGTGCTCTCGATCGCCGAGGTGTTGGCGTATCCCGCGTTGTTGACCACCACGTCGACCCTGCCGAACTCCTCCCGCGCCGCGGTGAACGCGGCCCGGGCCGCGGCGGCGTCGGTGACGTCGAGCGCCACGGGGAGCACGCGGTCGCCGTACTTCTCGACCAGGTCGGCCAGCTGCTCGGGCCGGCGGGCCGTCGCGGCGACCTGATCGCCGGCCGCCAGGGCGGCGCCGGCGAGGGAGCGGCCGAAGCCGCGCGAGGAACCAGTGATGAACCAGGTGTGGGTGTGTGTACTCATACTCCTAGCGCAACACAGTTGCGTTATTAGCGCAACCTCGTTGCGGTAACTTTGGACTACTTACCGAAACCTTGTTTCGTTACGCTGGGGCCATGACCACGGCTGACTTCATACGAGCCCGTAGCCCCGAGGCCAAGCGCGCCCGCGAGGAGGCGATCCTCGCGGCGGCGGCACAGCTGGCGGGCGCGTACGGCGTCCGGGAGGTGACCGTGACCGCCATCGCCGACGAAGTCGGCATGCACAAATCCGCGATGCTGCGCTACTTCGAGACGCGCGAGGATATCTTCCTGCGCCTGGCGGCGAACGCCTGGCAGGACTGGTCAGCCGAGGTGCGCGGCCGGCTTGAGGCCATCACGCCCTGCCTCGCCGCCGGCGGGCAGGAGTGGGATCGGACCGCCCACTCGATCGCCGACGCCTTGGCCCGGTCGCTGGTGGCCCGCCCGTTGTTCTGCGACCTGCTGGCACACACCCCGCTGAACCTGGAACGCAACGTCTCCACCGAGAGCGTCCGGGCGTTCAAGAAGACCGCCATCGCAGAGGTCACGAAGATCAGTGCCACCCTGGGCACGGTCACTCCGCTCGGCCCCGACCAGGCACTCAACGTCGTGACGACCGCCACCTCGATGGCCGGATCCCTGTGGCAGATGGCCGCACCCGGCACGCGTCTGCGCGCCTTCTACGAGACCGACCCCGAGCTGGCCCACTCCGTCGTCGACGTCGAGCCCCGGCTGGCCGACATCCTGGCCGCCCTGCTCACCGGCTACGCCGCCGCTTCGGGGGCGGCGCGGGCACCGGAGCGCTGACCAAGCGCTTGCTCGGGGCCCCTGACCTCGGCACAGGCCCCCGATCAAGCGCCTGTTCATCCCGGGCCCACCGCCACGCTGCCCGCTCCCCCACCTGCCCGTACTGCCGGTGCGGCCTGACGGCGCGCCATACTGACCGTGCATGACCAGTCACCGTCCCCACGGCGCTTCCGGTGGGCGGTGGCGGGTAGCCATCCCCGGGCAGGGAGAGGTGCGGAGATGACGGAGCGACAGGTCCCGGGCGGGCGCCGGGCGGCCGGGCAGCTGGAGGGCGTGGTGCTGGCCGTGCTCTGGGCAGCCGGCGGCCCGCTGACCGCGTCCCAGGTGAACACCCTGCTGCCCGGCGACCTCGCCTACACCACGGTGGTCACCATCCTGTCCCGCCTGCACGACAAGGGCACCCTGCGCCGCGAGCGGGTCGGCCGCGGCTACGCCTACGCCCCGGTGCGGGACGAGGCGGCGCACACCGCCAGCCAGATGCACTCGCTGCTGCAGCGCGGTTCGGACCGCGGGGCGGTACTGGCCCGGTTCGTCTCGGACCTCACCGACGAGGACGAGGAACTGGTGCAGCGCCTGCTCGCCGCGCACGGCGACACGGGCCACGGCGCCGCGGGCCATGCCGATGCGGGCCACCGCGACGGCCACAGCACCCCGAAGGGCTGAGCGGTGGGCCCCAGTTTCCTCGCCCCGCTCATAGTCAGCGGCACCCTGGCCCTTGCCGCACCCCGCCTGGCCACCCGGTTGGCGCCCCGCCCGGCCGCCTGGGCGCTCGCCACCGCCGGCGCGTCGGCCGCGACGACCTGGCTGGGCGCCCTGGCGCTGCTGGCGTTCACGGGCTTCGGGCAGATCCGGGCGGTGGCCGACCGGGGGCTCTGGTCGGTCTGGTACCTGCGCAGCCAGGAGCCGGTCAGCCGGCTGGGGGCGGGCCTGTGCGGCCTGCTGCTGCTCCTCGGGGTGGCCCTGGTGCTGCGCGCCTCCTGGCGGCGCGGCCGGGTGCTGCTGCAAGCCCGGCACCGCTGCCGCACCCTGCCGGTCTCCGGCGACCTGGCGGTCCTCGACGATCCGGTCCCCGAGGCGTTCGCGCTGCCCGGCGCCCCCGGGCGGGTGGTGGTGTCCACGGGGATGCTGCGCGTGGTGGCGGGGGTCGAGCTGGCCGCGTTGATGGCTCATGAGCGGGCCCATCTGCGCCATCGCCACCACCGCTTCCTCCTCGCCTACCAGCTGTGCGCCGCCGCCTGCCCGCTGCTGCGCCCACTGGCCCGGGAGGGCGCCTTCGCCGTCGAGCGCTGGGCGGACGAGGAGGGGGCCATGGCGGTCGGCGACCGGGCCGCCATGGCCCGTGCCGTGGGGCGGGCCGCACTGGCCCGCAAGGCCGACCCCGGGCCGCAGGCGCTGCCGGCGGCCACCGGCGGTCCGGTGCCGCGCCGGATGCGGGCGCTGCTCGCGCCGCCGCCGGCCACCCGCCGGGCGCCGCTGGCCGCCGCGGCGACGCTGGCGCTAGGGTGCCTGGTCAGCCTTGGGTTCGCCGCGCACACCACGGAGGACCTGTTCCGGGCGGCGCGGCACGCCTACGTCCAGCGGCACTCGGGGGCCGCCGCCGACGCCAACGGCGGCCGCGACTGAGCAACCGGCCGCACCAGCGCCCGAACCATGGCGCCGCGACCGGCGTCCTCATTCCCAGGACTTCATTCCCAGGACTTCCAGACTGCCTCGGCCGTCGCTTCCCGGCCGGAAAGTGACGCGGCCCTGAACACGAACTACTACACGCTGTAGATTGACCTTTCGTGCCCGGCCCGGGCGCGACCCGCGAATGGCTCCACGAGCGATTCATACTGCCACCGACGGTGCTCGGCGGACAGACCTGCCCGCCGAGCAGGTCCGCGTCGCCGCTCACCCCGACGACCAGGACCTGCCATGACGCTCACGCCCACCACCCGACCACCGACCGCGGAGGCCGCGGCGGCCCCGGCCGGTAGACCGGGGCGCCGCGGCCTGCTGCCCGCCGGCTGGATCCGGGTCGGCCGGCCCGCGTGGTGGGCCGAGCTGGCGCTGATCGTCGTGGGCTGGATGCTCTACAACGACACCCGCAACGCGGTGCCCACTCACCGGGACGCGGCGCTGCGGCGGGCGGGCGAGGTGCTGAGTTTCGAGAAGCACCTGCACCTGAGCTTCGAGCAGTGGGCCAACCACACCGCCGACCACACCACCTGGCTGATCGTCGGGATGAACTACTACTACGCCACGCTCTACCTGGTCGGCCTGATCGGCGTGCTGCTCTGGCTCTACTGGCGCCACCCGGAGCAGTACCGGGCCGCCCGGACCGCGCTCTGCGTCACCTCGGGCTCCGCGCTGCTCGGGTTCTACTTCTTCGCGCTGGCCCCGCCGCGCTTCCTGGCCAACGCGGGCTTCATCGACACGGTGGTGAAGCACCACACCTGGGGCTCCTGGGCGTCCGGTTCGGTGGACACCGTCTCCAACCAGTACGCCGCGATGCCGTCCATCCATGTGGCCTGGGCGTCGTGGTGCGGCATCGTGATGTTCCGGCTCGCCAAGAACCGGCTGGTGCGGGCGCTGGGTGTGCTGTTCCCGCTGACCACGTTCTCGGTGATCGTCTGCACCGGCAACCACTTCGAGGCCGACGCCGTGGCGGGCGCGACGATCGCGTTCCTCGGCTTCGGTGTGCAGCGGCTGCTCACCGGCCGCCCGGCCTTCCCACCGCGCGGCTGACGCGCCACCGCCCGCAGGCATCGCCCTCCCCGGAGACCACCGGGGAGGGCGATGTGCTTTTCGGGCATTGTGCCTTTCGGGCATTGTGCCTTTCGGGCAATGTGCTTCGCAGGGATAGCAAAGGGCGGCAGGGCAGGGTCAGACGAGCACCACCGGCGCACCGGTCAGCTCGATGCCGGCATCCCGCATCTCGGCCAGCGCGGCCTCGGTGCTGTCGTGGGCGACGCCGGCCGTGTAGTCGAGCAGCACCCGGGCTTCGAAGCCGGCCTTGACGCCGTCCAGCGCGGTCGCCTTCACACAGTGGTCGGTGGCGATGCCGACCACGTCGATCTTGCTGACCTGGTGGGCGTGCAGCCAGGCGGCGAGCCCGGTGCCGTCCACCGCCGCGCCCTCGAAGCCGCTCTTGGAGGCGGAGTGCGTGCCCTTGTAGAACACCTCGTCGACCGCCCCCGACGCCATCGCGGGCTGGAAGGCGGGGTGGAACTCACTGCCGGCGCTGCCGGCCACGCAGTGCACGGGGAAGGAGTCGCGGAAGTCCGGGTGGTCGGAGAAGTGTCCGCCCGGGTCGATGTGGTGATCACGGGTGGCCACCACGTGCGTGTACCGCGCGCCCCGGGCCCGGTTGGCCAGCGCGGCGATCGCACCGGCCCGCTCCGCGCCGCCCTTCACCGGAACGCTCCCTCCTTCACAGAAGTCCTTCTGTACGTCTACGACGATCAGTGCACGGTGCACGTCAGCCCCTTCCGCCCTGGAACCTGAGGTTCCATCCGTGCCCCACCTTTTCCGGGCAGGCGCGGTATCTGACGGGTATTCACCCGACTGGCGCCATCCGGCTGGCGCTTCCGGCGACCGTCACGCACGCCCCGCCCGCGCCCCGCGTACCACCGGCTGGAAGATGTCACCGAGCGGCTCGCGCCCGCCCTCCGCGCCCACCTCGACGTACCACTCCCGCCCGAGCAGCAGCCCGAACAGCGGCGCCGGCATCCGGACCAGCCCCCGCATCACCGGAGCCAGCCGGCCGGTCCCCGACACCTGCGAGCGGTGCGCGGCCAGCGCCCGCTGCTTCTGCCCGGCGTAGCGCCGCACGTCGATCCGGTGGGTGATCGCCGACCGCGGCGTGAAGGCGTTGCCCAGCACCTCGGGGTCGTAGCGGAACGGGATGCGCAGCAGCCGGATCGCCCGGACCAGCCGGGCCACCCCCTCGCGCGGCAGCGTGCCCTCCAGTACCCGCCCTACGCCTGCCGGTTCGGCGGCCAGCCGGCCGACCTGGTGCACCTTGACGTGGTCCCGGTGCCCGTAGCCGCCCGCCGCGTCATAGCTGAGCAGCAGCTCGGCCTTCTCCTCGCGCAGGATGGCGGCCAACTTCGCTGCGGCATCTGCCGGTTCGGCGCGGGCGAAGCGGATGCGATCCGGCGGGTCGGGGTAGAGCACCGGGCCGTGCCCGCTGTCCGCGTAGCCCAGATGCACCACCCGGGCCACGCCCAACACCTCGGCGCTGGCCCGTAGTTCGGCCAGCCGCGGCGACTCCCCCGGGCCGTGCTCGCCGATCTGGTCGGTGGCCACCACGACCACCACCCGGTGCCCCGCCGCGGCGGCTCGCGCCAACGTGCCGCCGGTCAGCAGCACTTCGTCATCCGGATGGGCGTGGAAAGCCACGACGGTTGCCATGGCGGCATTGTGCCGCACCCGGCCGCAAGATCGTTCGCTGCGCCCAGGGTTCCGGCATGACCAGTGTGCAACGCGAACGCCTGCACCTGACCTTCACCGAGGACGCGGAGCTCTATGCCAAGGTGCGCCCCGGCTACCCGGCAGCTTCGCACCCTCGGTGCTCCGGCGGTACGACTGGGAGCTGACCTACACCGCCGAGGAGTACCTGAACCTGCTGCACAGCTACTCGGGCCACCGGGCGCTGGCGCCGGCCGCGCGTGCCGCCCTACTGGGCTGCCTCGGCGACCTGATCGACCGTCGGCACGGCAGCCGGATCACCAAGCGCTGTCTGACCCGGCTGCTGCTCGCGCCGTCTCAGCTGAGCCCGCGCTCGGCGGCGGCCCGGGCCGCGTTCCGCCGGGCGATGGCGACGGCCTCGGTGATGGGCAGGTTGGCGGGTTCGCCGTGCCCGGGCAGGATGACGTCGACGTCCAGGGTCTCGAAGGCGGCGAGGGTGGCGTGCGCCTCGGGCTCCGAGTGGGTGAAGAACCAGGGGATCAGCTGCGGGCCGTCGATCGGGGACAGCGCGTGCCCGGTCACCAGTGCGTCACCGGTGACCAGGGCCCCCGGTCCGGGCAGGTGGAAGGCGAGATGGCCGGTGGTGTGCCCGGGGGCCGGGAGTGCGACCGGTCCGCCGGGCAGGTCGAGGGGGCCCGGCGGGATCGGGGTGGCGTCCGGGATCGTGGGGTCGTCCAGTGCTCCGACCCGCAGCACTCGCTCCATCCACGGCAGCAGCAGCTCCTGCGGCGCCTTCTGCACGTCCGCCACCGTCGCCTGTTCGAGGAACTCCCGCCGGGCGTGCCGCACTTCGACGTCTCCCGTGTACACCGGGATACCGAACCGGCGGTGCAGGTCCTTGACGGCACCCATGTGGTCGACGTGCGCATGGGTCAGCAGCACCGCCTGGACGTCCTGCGGGCGGCAGCCCAGCGAGCGGATCGACTCCTCGACGGCCGGCGCGTCCCCGGGCCAGCCGCCGTCGATCAGCGTGAGATCCCGGCCGTCCCGCAGGATGATCCAGTTGACGGCCGTGCCTTCGAAAGAGAAGACGTTCTGCGCTACTTCGGTCATGGCGACCATTGTGCCCGCCCAGGTGTCAACGCTTCTGCACCGCATCAAGCGTCATGAGGGGCCTCGCCCGCCACGACGGTCACCGGGATGCCGTCTCCCGCCGCCTGGGCCAGCCGGTCGTGGAGGGCCTGCGAGGCCGCCCCCTGGGCGGTGGTGGTCACTTGGACGCCCGAGGCGTCGCTGGCGGGCCCGATGGTGTAGAGCGGGAAGCCGAGCAGCGTCGGCATCAGCTTGGCGACCCGGCCGGCCGCACTGACCAGCGTCTGCTTGCTGTACCGGCAGGCGTACAGGTCGAGCCTGCTCAGGTCGATGTCCGGGTGGGCCTTCTTGGCTGCTGCGGCCAGAGCTTGTCCTTTGGTCAAGTCCGTGACGCAGAGGGCGACATGGCCCCTCGGGTAGTCGGTGATCTGCGAACCGTAGACATCGGCGTAGTCGCCGGTCCCCTGCTCGCCGACGGCCTGGGTCAGCGCCTCCGCCTCCGGGGTGTTCCCGGGCGTCGAGTCCTGGCCGGTGGGCGGCGCGGTGAGCGGCGCGGTGGGCGGCGCGGTGAGCAGCGCGCTCTGCCACTCGGCCGCGGTCGGGCAGGACCTCGCGCCCGCGCTCTGGGCGGGCTCCTGCTGAGGCCCGTGTGCCACCGGACTTCCGCAGCCCGCGAGGGCGGCGGCGATGAGTAGGAGCAGCGCGGCGTTGAGGTTACGGGGCAAGGTCGACTCCGAGGACTTCCGAGTTCCACTATGTGGTCCTCCCTATGATGTGCCCACGCGCTGGGCGGTTCCACCGGCCGATCTGACGATCCGTGAGGACCGTAGGATCGTGATCATCATCAGCTGATCGGGGCAGGGGGAAACGATGACGGAACGGCTCGCAGTGGTGTCGGGCGGCGGCACGGGGATCGGCAAGGCGATCGCCCGCCGGCTGGCCGGCGACGGGCACCGGGTGGTGATCCTGGGGCGGCGCACCGAGGTGCTGGAACGGGCCCGCGAGGAGATCGACGAGGCGGTGGGTGCCGCCCGAGTGGTGCCGGTCGGCGTCGACCTGACGGACGCTCGGCAGGTCGAGACGGCCGTCGGGCGGATCGCCCCGCTCGGCCCGGTGGACGTGCTGGTCAACAACGCCGGCGCCGTGATCACCGCCCCCGCCGACGACTCGCTGCCCGCGCTCGCCGAGGCCTGGCGGCGCGACCTGGACACCAACCTGGTGACGGCCGTGCTGCTGACCACCGCACTGCAGGACCGGCTGCGCCGCCCCGGCGGCCGACTGATCGTGATCAGCTCCGCCGCTGCCCAGCGCGGTGGCGCCGGCTCGCACTCGGCCGGCTCGTACGCCGCCGCGAAGGCCGCGCTGCACGGGTGGGCGTTCGGCCTGACCCGGCAGCTCGGCCCGGACGGCATCACGGTGAACGTGCTGGCGCCCGGCTACGTCGCCGACACCGAGATCTTCGGCGACCGCTGGAGCGAGCGCTTCCACGCCGAGAAGGTCGCGGACACCCTGGTCGGCCGCGCCGGCACCCCGGAGGACGTGGCGGCCGCCGTCGCCTACCTCGGCTCCCCCGAGGCGGGCTATCTCACCGGCCAGGTGATCGGCCTCAACGGCGGTGCCGTGCTGGGGCGGTAGCGTTCGTCCGGCCCCGCGATATTCGGCGCCAGGCCGTAGTTGCCGCTGCTGTACCCGCTACGCGCTACCCGCGGTCACCCGGCCAGGAACTCCGCCGCGCGGGCGCCCCAGGTGCGGATGTCGGCGAGGTCGCGGGAGATGTGCGCCGCGGCGCCGGGGAGCAGCTCGGCGAGGGCCTCGGCGGTGGCGACCGGATGGCTCGGGTCAGTGTCCCAGGCCAGCACCAGTGTGGGGTGCGGCAGTTGACGCAGGGCCTGCGGGTCGGGCAGGTCGTTGGCGGCGGCCGCGCGCAGCACGGTCGGCATCAGCTCCTGCGACACGTCGAAGACCGGCGGGAAGTCGGTGTCGGCCAGGATCGGGGGCCGACCGAGGCGCATCGCGGTGACCAGGGCGGTCTTGCCCTGCTGCTCCACGCTCCGCGCGGCGGCGCGCAGGCCCTCGCGGCGGCCTTCCCTGGCCTGCCAGGCGACGCCGGGCATGGCCAGCACCAGCCGGTCGAAGCGCTCGGGCTCCGCCAGAGCGGCGTGGAGCACGGTGGCCGCGCCCATCGAGGAGCCGATGGCGTGGACCCGGTCGCCGGGGGCGAGGTGGTCGCAGAGCGCCCGGAGGTCGTCGGCGAGCGCCGGGTAGGCGTAGTCGGCCTCGACCGGGCGGCCGGTGGATTCGCCGTGGCCGCGGGCGTCGTACTCGACCAGGCGCAGCCCTGCGGCGGCGATCGGCGACCAGTCCAGGAACCCCGACCGCCGCTCGTGGTCGCGGCTGGAGAGGGCGCCGTGGGCGTAGACCGCGAGCGGGCCGGTCCCGGTGCTGCGGTAGGCGAGGCGGGCGTGCGGGACGTCCAGGGTCTGCGAAGCGGGCATGGCGGCGTGGTCCTTCCCAGGGCAAGCCGGAGATCAACAATGTCACGATCATCATCAAGACCTTGACGACTGTCAATCCACTTGCGCACCCGCATCGGCTTGTACCATCTGCCCATGGGAATGCCGGTCAGTGAACGCCTCGGAATCGACATCCGCCACGCCGAGCAGGAGCTGATGGCGGCGAAGCGGGCCGCTGTGGACCCGGCCGGGCTCACCGTGCCGCAGTACGCCACGCTCTTCGTGCTCGCCGAGAACTCCGGTATCAGCGGCGCCGCACTGGCCCGAGCGTGCAACGTCACGCCGCAGGCGATGGCCGTGGTGCTGAAGAACCTCACCGACCGCGGTCTGGTCGAGCGCGCCCCGCACCGCTGGCACGGGAACGTGCTGGAGACCCGCCTCACCGAAGCCGGCCGCACCGCACTCGAGTTGGCGGACGCCCGGGCCAGCGCCATCGAGCAGGCCATGGCCGATGAGCTGACCGCGGCGGAGCGCGAGCAACTGCGCGCCCTGCTGGGCCGCTGCACGGCGGCGATCCAGCGTGCCGCCGGGGAGCAGCGCCCGGGCTAGGACGCGCTGCTGCGCTCGTCCTCACATCGTCGTCAGTCGCCGTGCAGTCGTCGGTCGGTCGCCGTGCAGTCGTCGGTCAGTCGCCGTTCAGTCGTGGGTCGAGTCCGACTCGCCCGCCGCCTCACCCGCCGCCTGGTCCTGCGCCGGACCGTCCGGCAGCGGGAGGGCCGGCTTGCCGCGCCGCGCCATTTCGGCCTCGAAGAGCTGCTGGAACTCCTTGGCCGGGCCGTTCAGCACGATCGGTGAGTCCTCGTCCAGATCGATGCCCTGGGCGCGCAGCTTCTGGTCCGCCACCATCACCGGATCCTCCGGGTCCGGGTCGGACGGGCGCGGCCCCTCCGGCCCGTCGGGGCCGAACCGGACCATCCGTTCGACCCGGATGATCCTCAGGAACCGGTCCTCGACGGTCAGTTCGTTGCAGCCGGTGCTCTCCAGCACCTCGGCCGCCGCCGCATACGCCTCGCGCTCCTCCTGGGAGAGCCCGCGGTAGACCGGGTCGGCCACCCGCAGGTGCATCGAGAGCACGTCCCGGGCCCGGAACGGCGTGGGGCAGTCCACGATGCCGGCCGGCACCCACTTGCCCCACTGCCGCTCGGCGACCGAGAACGCCGCGGGCAGCAGCACCACGCCGGGGTGGGTGTGGCCGGCCTTCACCGCGTCGTCGTAGGTGGCGGTCGAGGTGCGGGCCCGTCCCGGGACCAGCTGGATCAGGTCGGTCTTGAGGATGCCCTCGGACATGCCGGTCGGCACGGTGGGGTCGAGGACGAAGTCCTCCGCCGGGTCCGGACCGCCGGTCCGGCCGCGCAGCTCCGGGTCGTCCGGGTCGTCGAAGTCGCTGGAGCGCGGCGGCTCCGGCCCGTCCGGCCCGGTGCGGATGAACCGCTCCACCCGGATCACCCGGTAGCGGCCGTCCAGCTCCACCTCGTCGATCTTCTCCCACTCCAGCCGCTCGGCGATCGCCAGGTACCGCTGCTGGGTCTCGGTGTCGCCGGCCTCGGCCGCCTCGGCCGCCTGCTGGCGGGCCAGCATGCCCATCACCTCGCGGGTTCCCTGCGGGGTGAGCCCGAGGCTCGACACGACTTGCCAGCCGCCCTCCTCGCGCTCCCGGGCCACCGTGTACATCGGACTGCCCGCCGAATGCAGGTCGGGGTATCCGTCGCGTGCCTGCCATGCCTCGACATCCGCGAGCTCCGCCGCCGGACCGTCCGGCGTGGTCACCCGGATGGTCAGGTAAGCAGGAGCGCTGTCAGCGAAGTTCACCATGGCGCACATGATGGAACCGCCCTGCCCTCGATCCGCAGTCGAATGCCCCGATTGTCCCCCGAAGGTGGCATTGGCACCGGATGCGGGCGCGCCGGCCGCAACGGGTGCACGATCATCGGGAGTTTCCGCCTGCCCCTCCCCCGGCTCCGCCCAACAGTTGAATCTGACACAGGTGTCAGGTTCTACGGTTCCGGCATGACGACCAGCACCCAAGCCCCGCTGCTCTTCCAGCCCACCACCCTCGGCCCGCTGGAGCTCCCCAACCGCCTGGTGATGGCCCCGATGACGCGCACCCGGGCCGGAGCCGACGGCGTGCCGCAGCCGATCACGGCGACCTACTACACCCAGCGCGCCTCCGCCGGTCTGATCATCGCAGAGGCCAGCACGCCGAACGCGGTCGGCCAGACCTACGCCAACATCCCGGGCATCCACACCCCGTCGCAGGTCGCCGGCTGGCGCACCGTCACCGAGGCCGTCCGGGCGGCCGGCGGCCGGATGTTCCTGCAGCTCCAGCACGGCGGCCGGATCGGGCACCCGGAGAACAGCGGGCTGCACCCGCTGGCCCCCTCCCCGATCGCACTGCCCGGCACCATCCACACTCCGAGCGGCCACCAGGACACGGTGGTACCAGGGGAAATGACCGCGGGTCAGATCCGGGAGACCGTCGCCGACTTCGCCACCGCCGCCCGCAACGCCCTGGCGGCCGGTTTCGCGGGCGTGGAGGTGCACGCGGCCAACGGCTACCTGCTGCACCAGTTCCTGGCGCGGAACACCAACCACCGCACCGACGAGTACGGCGGCCCGGTGGCGAACCGGATCCGCTTCGTGGTGGAGGTGGTCCGCGCCGTGGCGGCGGCCATCGGCCCGGAGCGGGTGGGCCTGCGGGTGGCCCGGGCGTGACCGCGAACGACATCGAGGAGGGCGACACCGCGGACATCTACCGCGCACTGATCCCGGCCCTGGCGGGCGACCGGCTGGCCTACCTGCACGTGGTCTTCGCGGACCCGGACGCGGACGTCTACCAGCAGATCCGCCGCGACTGGCCCGGCACCCTGATCGCCAACCCGGCGCTCGGCCGGGGCGGTGCGCTGCCCGCGGACGGCGGCCGCGCCGCCGCCGAGCGGCTGCTGGCGGCCGGGGCCGACCTCATCGCCTTCGGCCGCGGCTTCCTCGCCAACCCCGACCTGGTGGCACGGCTGCGGACCGGCGCACCGCTCAACGAGGTGCGCGGCCACCAGATGTACGCCGGCGGCACCGAGGGCTACACCGACTACCCGACCCTGGCGGCCGCCGACCCGATCACCGAGCCAGTCGCCTAGCTGTACTGACCACGGAGGTTGGTGACAGGGGTCACGGCGCGGTGATCTTGAAATGAGTGAGGGCCTTCTGGCTCGGTGTGGATTGCGACA
>NZ_JARZAH010000049.1:0-55501 GCF_029892145.1 Kitasatospora sp. GP30 | reverse complement strand
CAGGATGATCAGACGATCGCAAGAAGGGTCGGATTTACTCCGGTGGGTCCCGTTTCATCCGCCGTTCAGCGGTCAGTTTTCAACCGTCGCTGAGATCTCCCGCACCAGAGGGACAATCCACCTCGGGATTCCCACATTCGGCCACATCGTTGGCCGGACTGAGGGACCTGCGAGTGCCAGCGGCGGTACCACTTCCCAGTATGAGATCTAGCAGTAGCCGCTCAGATTGGCCCTGCCAGCCGGCGGTGTGAGGCGAGGCCAGGGGTAGCCAGCCCGATGGGAGGCCGCCGCCCGTAAGAGCTCCAGCACGGTACATCCCGGATATCCCGGGAAACTCGTGTAATTGAAGCGGTAGTAGCAGCTCCAATAGCTAACCACTCGCTTCTGGGTACGGGCGAAGAAGGAGGGATTGTCCACGATGAACTGGCCGTAGGCAGCATTGAGAGCGGTACCCGGCATATCAAGGTCGCTGAGTGCTTCCGGATGACCACCAGGATCTCCACAACGTACTCACCGACCAACTGCACGACGTACGGAATGACCCAAGGCTCCGCAGAGCCAACGATGCATTCCAGGTGGCGCTGGCGGACCCTCCCGTCATGGTGCCTGGTGTACAAGCAGTGCAGGATCGTCAGTTGTCTTGGCGAGAGAGATTCCAGCGCGTCAGCTGACGGTTCGTCGTTGTACAGCCGAGTGGGGATCGCAAGGCACTGCCCCTGCACGTTGACCGAGAACGGGTTCCGCCAGCGTCAGCTGCGATGTCTTCATGGCTGCCAGGACCACTCGGACGTCGTCCGCGAGCGGGCTCGGGAACGCCATGCTCAGGTGGTCACTGTCGTCGAGAGGCTGGGGAACGGCTCTGAGCATATGCGTACGACGCGGCGTAGTTCGGAGAAGCCTGCGTCCGCTGCCCGATGCTCCAGGTCAACCCCAAAGATGCTCCCCAGGCTCGCCGAGATCGAGAAGGACCTGATCATCCGCCGCAAACGGGCTGAGGAGGAGCAGTGATTCGGCGAGATCGAGGGAATCGACCTCACCCTGACTTTCGTCCGCGCCAAGCAGGCAGACGCAGCGCGGCTACCCGCCGCACATAGTCAAGTGGCACCCGCGCATGGAACAGGTCCGACATCGAGTTCACGAACACCACCCGCGGCGCCCTCCAACCCAGGGGTACCTGCAGCGCATCCGGGTGCACTGTCACCCCGAACCCCGGACCCGACGTTCGCGGATCGCCATCCACCTGGTACTTCGCCGCGCCCATCGCCTTCAGCCGCTTCGCCAGCGCCAGCGCGTAGCAGTTGTCGCAGCCGGCCGAGATCCGATCGCACCCCGTCGTCGGGTTCCACGTTGCCTCGGTCCACTCGATCGCGCTGCGGTCACCCACTGTTCCTCCCCAAGCCGTCCCCTGCCCCGGCAACCCGGCGCAGCATGCTCAACGACCCTGCCCTGCACGGGACACCGGCCATCCAACCATCCGCCACTGATCGACTTTCCCGGGGCCCAGCCGCCGCCACACCCGGCCGTGGGGATAGCTGCCCTCACGTACCACCAGCCGCTTCGCACTCATCACGCCACCCCCCGTACCGGGCACGGCCGAGCCACGCACCATCAGGGCCTGGGGGTGGCGACGGGCAGGGCCGCAGCGGGATCGCGCCAGCGCGGGCAGACCCCCAGCTGGCTCATAACTGGGATTCCGAGTCCCTACAGTCCCTGCACATACGGCCAAACGTGCCTTGACCTGGGCAGATACGAAGGGACTCAAGACGCAAGACTGTGCCCGGCTCAATCCCCGTCGAGTCCCTGTTATGCCACAGGAACCGGCATCGCCCAGTGTCCGGTCGAGGAGCCCGTTCCTCTCCCGGACCCGAGGCCAGCAGGACCAGGCCGGTTGCTCAGTCCGCGATTGATGGTGGGCGTAGCTTCGTCTCGGCGTAGCTGATCTGGGGTGTTGCTGCGACCGTTGACCAGCCCGGGGTGTTGCGATGGGCGGTGCTCGGTCGGGATATTCGCTGGTCGCCGCTTGTTGATGGTGGTCATACTGCCGCGATGGATCCAGTGACGCTTGAGACCGACCGTCTGGTGCTTCGGGCCTTCACACCTGCAGACGTGGATGCGGTGTACGAAGCCTGCCAGGACGAGGACATCCAGTTCTACACCCCGGTGCCGGTGCCGTACCGGCGTGCGGACGCGGAGAAGCTCGTCGGCGAGAAGCTGCCCGCTCAGTGGGTCGAGGACAGGGACTACACCCTCGGCGCGTTCCGCAAGGACACCGGCGCCCTGGTCGGTTCGTACTGCCTGACCCTCATCAGCCGCGGCGTCTGGGAGCTCGGTTACTGGGCGGTCAAGGAGGAACGCGGACGCGGGTACTCGGTGGAGGCCGCTCGGGCCCTGTGCGATTGGGGCTGGGCCACGCTCGACGTGCACCGCATCGAGTGGTGGGCCATGGCCGGGAACACCAGCTCGCGTGCCGTCGCCGAGAAACTCGGCTTCACCGTCGAAGGGACACTGCGCAATCGTGGTATCGCCAACGATGGCAAGCCGCATGACTGGTGGGTGGGCGGACTGCTGAGGCCCTGATGTTCGGGCTGGTGCTTGGCCGGCTGCGTTTGTTCTTCTGCAGGGACTACACCGCGACCCACCAGGCGATCGCTTCATTGGTTTCGGACCGTTCAGCTCGCCGACCGACCCGCCCCAAGCCGAGCACCGAGCTCGTGCTCGCTCGGCAGGCCGCCTGCTGATCAACCACCAGCCGACCCGCCAGGCCAGCACGCGCAAACCTCAATCGCGGACCAAGTCGTTAGCCGGGGCCAGGCTGGGTGGTCCACCAAAACGCCGATGGCCGGACCCCCACGGTCGACGGTCCGGCCATCGTGGTGCATGGTGCGGGTGGTCAGCCGATCCTGCCGAGGTGGATCACGACGATGGTGACGGTGGCCTCGGTGATCTCGTACATGACGCGGTAGCGGCCGACGTGCATCCGGCGCAGGTCCGGTGAACCGTATTCCGCGCTGCCCGGCGGGCGCGGGGAGTCGGCGAGCAGGTCGACGGCGTCCATGACCTGCCGCGGGCCTTCGGGGTCGTCTTTGAGCAACCGGGCGGCGGCGTTGATGGCCGGCTCGTCCCAGATGATCGTGAAGCTCAAGCGGCGGGCCCCAGACCGAGCCGGGCGCGGACCTGCTCGTGCGGCACGCCCGTGGTCTCGCCGGCCGCCTGCCTGGCCCGGTACTGGGCCAGGGCCAGGCGTCCTCGAGGTCGGCCAGTTCCTGGGGATTGATGAGGACCGCGGCGGGCTGGCCGTGGTCGGTGATGGTGATGCGCTCGCGGGCGTGCGAGGCACGCCGGACCAGCGAGCCGAGGCAGGCCCGGGCCTCCGTGATCGGCAAGGCCTGGGCAGGGAATCAGCCCTGGCTGCGGCGGGCGTACGCCAGGGCATGGGCTCGCAGCGGTACGGCCGCACTCTTGGTGGCGGCGCGGGCTTGGAGGTCCCGCACCAGGGACACGGCGAAGCCCCGGAGGTGGTCCTCGTCCAGCTCGCGCGCGACGTAGTAGTCCACGAGGTGCTGAAGGGCCTTCAGCTCGCCGCCGGTCACCGTGATCTGGGTCCTCGCGTCGTCGGTGAGGATGGCCCGGCTGGCATGGCTCCAGCATGCGTTGCGGCGCAGGTTCCTGATCCGGTGGGTGCCACCGCGGTATTCGAGGCCGACCACTGCTCGCAGTTGCTTCATGAGACCGGGCAGATCCGTCCCCGGGCGCCGGTAGAGGCGGCGGTCAGGGTGTCCGACCGCGAGGATGTCGGCTGAGGCCTCGGTGAAGAAGTCCACGACGGCCTTGGGGTTCGGGTTCAGGCCGGCGTTCATCCAGCGGGTGGTCTCGGTGTTGTCGAACGTCGCGCCGATGTTCCAGCCGGAGATGGCCGACCAGTACAGGCCCAGGTCAGCGCAGCCGTTACCGCCGCCGAATCGCCGAGCGATGTCGAACGGGAAGACCAGCCGGCCCTCGTCCAGGATGTCGGCGAGGTCTTTGGGCGTCTCGGTCCACTCGATGCCGTGGAAGTCCACGAGCGTCGTCCCGATGGGATACCCGGCAGTGAGCAGCAGCTCCGCGACGTCGGCGATGTAGTCGCCGAAGGTCTTCTCCAGCGCGCTGAGGAGCTGGGGGTCGATGCTCTCCCCGTCAGTGGTCACGTGCAGTCCTCTCGTGAAGCGGGTGTGGCCGCGCCGGGGCCAGCGAACGTCTCGCGGCCACCTTGTCGCACCACCGCGCGGTTGTCCCGGCGTTCCCCGAACGAGCGCTCATGCAGCTCCGATCCGCGGCGGGGCCGGGCGGACACTGCGCAGCGGGACGCGGCTCCGCAGAGATCCGGCGCATGCCGATCTCGTTGCGCCCCATCCCGAGGCTGTAGATCACGGCGGGCAGGCGGTGGCGGCGGGATCAGGTCCGCAGGATGGTGAGTGAGAGGGTGCTCTTACCGCGGGCGGGCCAGCTGCCCAGGACCGAGTGTCCGAGGGAACGGTGGTGGGCTGCGGTTCGCCCAAGCGGCACTCAGCTCAAGCTCCTACGTCGACCAGTCCCGGCTGAGTGAGATCACCTGCGCTGAGAGGCACCCTTGGACGGGGTACCGCGCGCAGGACGAGGAGTGAGCATGGGCAAGCTGCGCAGGAGCCGGCGCACCGAGCAGGTGGAGCCGGACGAACAGGTGGCAGAGCTGGCCGCCGAGCTGGCCGGGGAGCAGCGACCCGAGGCGAAGGCGCGCATCGGCGTCCACCGCCTCGCCCAGTCGCTGACCCGCGCCCGGATGAGCCGGGGCGGCGATCGCGGCGGTGCCCGCCGCTGGTCCCCGGTCACCGACCGGCTGTCCGCCGCCGCTCCCCGCATCCCGATCCGCGACCTGGCCACACTGCGCCGCCAGCACCCCACCGCGCGCACTCCCGAAGAACTGGCCGACCGCCTGGTCACCGGCGCCTGCCGGGCCACCGCAGCGATCGGGGCCGGGGTCGGCGCGGCCGCCGTCGTGCCCACGGTGGCGATCACGGCCGAGCTGGCGGCCGAACTGCTCACCGTCGCGGCCATCGAGGTCAAGCTGATCGCCGAACTGCACGAGGTCTACGGCCAGGGCGCCGCCGGCAACGCCTTGGAGCGCAGCACCGCCTACCTGGGTGCCTGGGCCCAGCGGCGTGGCATCGACAGCATGAGTCTGCTGCGGCCCAGCGGGGTCCTCGCCATGGGCGCGGGGGCCCGGGTCCGGCAGCAGGTCAGCCGCCGCCTCGCCCGCGGCTCGCTGCGCAAGCTGCCGTCGCTGGCGCCGTTCCTGCTCGGCTCCGCACTCGGTGCCCACCTCAACCGCCGGGACACCGAGCGCCTCGCTGCGCAGGTCCGGAGGGATCTGCGCCGTCGCCCGCCGCTCGGGGGGCCGCTGTACTGGATGGGGAAAGCCCGATCGGACTGACGTCAGAACGTCCACGGCCCACGCCCGGGCGACCGCCTGACCGTACCGGCCTCACCGGACGAGATGGTTACCCGAGACCAGGTCGGATGGCTGCGCATCGACGAGGACCTCGAATACGAGGCCCCGGTCGCGCACGCCAAGTTCCGCGCCAACCCCGGCACCGTGAAGCTGACACCGCTGTCCGAGCCGCCCACCGACTTCGACCGGGCCCTTGCCCTGCTCGAAGCCGAACTACCCCAGCTCGGCCGGGAGATGCCCGCCACCGCCACCGGCGCCCTGGCCACCAGCATCCACGAGTACCTGACCGGCCCGCTTGGCGCCCACCGCATGGTCCTGCGCCTCAAGGACGGCGCAGCCTGCACGGCCTGGACGAGTGAGTCCCCCAACGCCGAGCGCCCCCACCCGGACCCGACGGTTCGCAGCGGGGGCGCTCGGCTGTGCAGTCAGCGATCTACGGGCCGTCGATCCCGATCACCGTGCCGAACGGGTCGCGCAGCTGGGCGATGCGCCGCCCCGGCTCGATCTGCAGCGGGCCACGGTGGTGCTCGCAGCCAGCCGCCAGCAGCCACTCCCGTGCCCGGTCCACGTCGCCCACCGACCAGTACACGACCGGGCTGCCGCCCCGCGGGTTGCGCTCGTCGTCCGCCGGGTGGAAGCCCAGCTCGACCCCGCCGTGCTCCACCCAGGCGTAGACCGCGCCCGACTCGCTGACCTCCACCTTCGCCTGGGTGTCCAGGAGGTCGCCCCACCAGCGTGCCGACGCCTCGGGGTTTTCAGCAAAGGTCATCACAGTGCGTACGGCGTTGAGCATGGAAGCCTCCGGGACGTCGGCAGCAGTGCATCTATGGCGCGGGCAGGATTCAGGATAGGTACACGACGTCAAGCCCTGGGCGCACGGAGGTCGACAGCGCCCCGCCGCCGGTAGGCACGCCCGCGACGGGCCGCCCGAGACGGTGGCGGGGTGATGTGGCGGATCCTGACCAGCTCGCTCTTGCACGACGGCGCTGGCCGCCTGGCCGTGAGCGCCCTCGGACACCGACATCCGTGACTGGTGCCGGGCCTGCGGCTCCGACGACCAGGCCGAGGACCTGATCGTCAGGGTCCGGCGAGGCATGTGCTGGACAGCAGAAACGCCCGCAGCAACCGCTGCGGGCGAACGACTTCGGATCCACGACTGCTCTTACCAACGACGCTACACCTGGACCGGCCCCTCGGCCCGGACGCTAGGAGGCGCAGTCGCGGCAGATGGGCTGGCCTTTCTTGTCCTCACCGGCGAGTTGGGTGCGGTGGTGGACCAGGAAGCAGGTCGCGCAAGTGAACTCGTCCTGTTGGAGTGGCACGACCCGCACGGTGAGTTCCTCGCCTGACAGGTCAGCGCCAGGGAGCTCGATGCCTTCGACGGCTTCGGCATCGAGGTCGACCGCAGAGCCTGTCTTGTCGTCGCGCCGGCTCTTCAGTTCTTCGATGCTGTCGTCGTTGGAGTCGTCGCTGGTGTTGCGGGGAGCGTCGTAGTCGGTTGCCAAGGCGGTGCCTACTCGTCAGGGGCGGTCGGGGGAGTGGAACAGCGCCATCTTGCCTTGTCGGCGAACCTCCGGCTACGGCACCACGTCGAGCCGAGTCACCCGACGTGGTGGTCAGGGGGATGCCGCTAAGGCCGACGGCCAGGCCGTCACCGCTGCGCCAGTCGAGGCGCCGGCACCAGCGTCAGCCGGTCGGCTGGCGGAGCGGTGAACTTCTTCGGCGAGTGCGCCCTCGGGCCGAATCAGCCGACGCCGGGAGCCCGCGCCTACTGGTGGAAGCTGACCTCCGGGTTTGCCGCTGTCGGGCCGTCAAGGATCGGCTGGGGGATGTCCTTCAGCTGCAGGTCGAAGAACGCCGCGACGTACTCACGGGTGAGCTCGATCCCGCGCTCGGGCGTGATCGTGGTGGGATTCGGGTGGCCGAGCCCCACCAGGAGCAGGTTGTCGTCGGTGAACGTCCCGTGGTCCGAGCCCGCGACGGTCAGCCAGCGCTTCCAGCCGTCGAGGTTGGCCCAGGCGTCCGTCCAGGAGGTATCCACCTGCCCGTCGGGCAGCGGGTGGCCGATCATCATGTACGGCTTGCCACCGAGTCCGCCGGCGGGGACGGGGTAGTGCATCGTGCCGTCCAGGTCGACCCCGGCCCGGATCCGGTCGTCCGTGGCCAGGGCTGGGACGGCTGCCGCGCCGCCCATTGAGTGCCCGGCGATACCGATCCGGTGGGCGTCGATCATGTGGGCGTAGCGCCAGGCAGGGCGCGAGCGGTCGGTCAGCTGGTCGACGACGAAGGACAAGTCCTTCGCCCGGCTCGCCTCGACGACCGCGGGGCCGCCCGGGGGCGGCGCGTCGCAGATGGCCGCGCAGGTGAGCGTCTGCCCGTCGGGGAACGTCGTCCCGGTGTTCTCGTAGGTGTGGTCGACGAGCGCGACGACGTAGCCGCGACTTGCCAAGTCCTCTGCAAGGCTGGTCAGTTCGGTGCGCGGCATGATGAAGCCCGGGGAGAGTAGCACCAGGGGGAACCGGCCGTGCCGCGGGAGCGCGTCGGACCTGGACCACGTCCCGAGGCCGGCGAGCGCCTCGGTGGGGATGGTGTTGCCCGGCAGGAACCTGTCCAGTATGAGCCGGGCCGCCTGGGGCGTCGTGTACGGGGCCGGGCCACCCGTGCCGGCGACGGCGGGGTAGTACATCGACACCATCAACTGGCGCGGCCCCGCCGACGGGACCCACGGGTCGGGCCGGTCCTGGTCGACGAGATGCAGGATCTGCCGCCCTACGGCGTTCGGACCAGTCGGCCGTGGGAGGTCGATGTGGAAGGCGGCCGGCACGGTGGCGGAGTCGGCGAACCCGGCCGACCCCGCCGACGTGGCCGAGACGGCCAGCAACGGGGATGTGGCCGATGCAGGCGTGGAGGCGGCGACGGAAAGCGGTAGGGCGAGCAGCAGTGCCGCCACCGCGGCAGTGCGATGAATTCCATTCATGCGAGGAACTTAGGTTTTCCACACGGGAACTGGCACCGGCCAAAAGGCCAGATGCTTCAATCGAAAGGATGGTGTGCAGTCGCCATCCATATGCTCGCGGACTTGGCTCATGACACTGTGTGCTGGGCTTGGGCGGATGCGGGGAAGGAAGCGCGGGCGAGCCGGTGGGCGTCCGGTCCGGCTTCAGGGTTGGCCTGGCGAAATCGATCGCTGACCACTCGAACGGACCGTCGGGCAACCAGTCCGGACCGTGGCTGTCGACGCGCTGGTTGGCGTACACCAACCCGTACGCCAACAGCCACGCACCGCGGCGTACTCCAGCAACCGAAGGGGAGGCCGATTGGATGACCCAGCGTCACCCCGGCTGCCCGTCCGAGGGTCTTCCCATCGTCTCCGTTGATCCGGCGCTCTCGCCGTGCAGGCGTTCCGCCCGGCCCCGGAACCGCCCTGCCCGGGCGGGGCGGACCCGCAGGCGTATGCCGAAGCCAGACGATGAACAGACCCAGCTCCTGGGCAGCGGTTCGCCAGTCCCGGCGAGTCCTTGCGCACCACCTCAAGTACGGGGCCACGCCGCCGGCATGGGCCTTGGTTGTCGACTCCGCGCGCGAGCGCGCGAACCGATGGTGGCGGCGACGGACACCACCTGCAGCTCGTCGTCGACCACCGTCCAATACCGGGTTCCGGACGGCAAGGTCACCGGAAAAGCTCGCATCTCCACTCCTCCAACTCCGTAGGGTCGTGCAACGACCCGCCACAGAGCCACACCCCCAGAGAAGTCAGCCCGAAGGGCTCAACGACAGCAGGGACACCACGTCACACCACACACCTTCGCCCCCTAGAGAACCTGCGTCGGCACGGCCCGGCGAGGCGAAGACCCACGCAATCTTCGCCACTTCCGCCCGGACAGCCACGTGTAGACGATGCCCGCTGCTGGCACCAACGGCCAGCGGGTCACCGCCGGCCGAGTGGAGTCAGTCAGTGGCCGGCGGCATTGGCGGATGCTCGGCCTGGAGCCGGACCTGCTTCGTCTGCTCGCGTGCTTGAAGCGCCGCGGTCCGTTCCTGGGATGCGATGCGCTGCTGCTCCGTCTCGGCGTCCTGCTCGTTCTTCAGGCGTTGAGTCGTGGCCTCGATCCTCGCCTTGGCCACGGTGGCGGCGGCGGTGAACGAGGCCGCCACCGCGCCGCCCGCCAGGATCTCGTTGATCAGCTCCGGTGTGGCCCCGCGCCGCAGGGCAGCCATGGCCGATTCGACAACAGGCGAGGGTTGGGGCAGCTCCGGAGGGTCCAGCTCGTCAGCGTGATCGTAGGAGATGGACTGCTGGGCGAACCCCCAGTTCCCGTGCTGGAGTAACCGGACCTGCCTCCGGGCCCAGTCGTCCTTCAGCCCACTGCTCCGAAGGTAGTCAAGCATTAACTGAGCCTCGTCCTCATCCAGCCAGCGGCCAGCGCGAAGGAGTTCGTTGATCAGCCAGGACGAAGGGTCCCCTCCTCCCACCCAGTAGTGCACCGGCCCGGACGGCACGCCTGCAGCGCCCGGTGTAGGCCGATCTGACGGGCCGGTCGAATCAGACACGGCATCAGCGTACCGTTCCCCGCTCCTACGGTAGCCAGGGAGGAAACGGATACCCGCAGGCCAGAACCACGAGCCCAGACCCGGCAGGGCATGTCCTCCCCGGCGCCTCCAGCAGCCGAAGCCCGACCAGGAGCCGCCCGTCGTCCCGCCCGGACCCCGCACCCGGGAAGGCAGCGCGGGGGCCTGTGGCGATCACCCCAGGTAAGCCAGTGCAGTGCAGGGACTGATGTGCAAGTCCGGGGCGGACTCCTGACGTGGCTCCTGATGTGGCTCCCGCTGGCACTTCTGACGGAGCTCCTGATGACGACACCGCACTCGCGCCAGGCGTCTGGCATCCGCGCAGGTCAGACCCCGTCACCAATGCTCGGGAAATTCCGACATCCCTCCCTGGCCTGGTGGTGTGGGTGACCGCGCGTGACGGGCGCGGAGAACAGTCGGCCGCCGGGGCCGAGCCGCCGCCGGCTCCCGCGAACCGGCGCGGGACGCGAAAGAACCGGCGTCGCCTCCTGGAAGCCGTCAGCCGCTTCCGTCGAGGCGCGGCACCCGGGTGAGACGGCGCCGCCTGGCACCGAGAAAGGAGGGACAAGATGGCTGAGGACGCATTGTCCCGACCGCGAGCCGCGCTACCCCTCGGACATGACCGATGCGGAATGGGCGGTGGTCCGGCCCCTGCTACCGGTCCCCGGCGCGTTCGCCGTCGTAGGACGGGTGTAACGTCAGAGCTTTGACAGTTCGCAAGCAGGGGGGATTCCATGCGTCACACCCGTACTCTCGCCGCCGCCGCCACGGTCCTGGCCGTGGCCGGACTGGCCGCGTGCGGCGGTTCCAAGACCGCCTCCAACGCCTCCGGTGCCGCGAGCGCCACCTCCGCGCCGATGGTCACCGTGGCCGACGCCATGTCGCAGAGCACCAAGGCCACCTCGCAGTAGACCTCGGTCAAGATCAAGATGTCCGAGAACATCCACGCCCAGGGCCAGGACGTCAGCACCACCGGCTCCGGAACCATGTCCTGGAAGCCGATCGCGATGGACATGACGATGACCATGCCGCAGCTCGCCGCGAAGCTCGGCGGCGACGGCTCGATACGCATGCTGATGAGCGGCACCACCATGTACATGAACATGGGCGACGCCGCGGCCGCCAAGCTCGGTGGCCAGCACTGGATGAAGCTGGACCTCTCCGCGATCGGCGCCTCGGGCCAGGCGCTGGCCGACCAGCTGAACCGCAACTCCAGCAACGACCCGGCGACGCAGCTGAAGCTGTTCACCTCCTCCCCCGACATCAAGCGCGTGGGCCAGGAGACCGTGGACGGTGTCCAACCGACGCACTACTCCGGCACGGTCGACATCGCCAAGCTCGCGGCCAGTCAGGACTCGTCGCTCAAGTCTCTGCTCTCGCAGTCCACCAATCTCGGCCTCACCACGATGAACGTCGACCTGTGGGTCAACGACCAGGGCCTCCCGGTCCGGATGCACGAGTCCACGCCGTCGACGGCCACCACGCAGCTCGACATGACGGGGGACTACTCCGACTACGGCACCACCCCGGTCACCGTCACCGCGCCGCCGGCCGGCGACACCAAGGACCTTAGCGACATGCTGAAGGACGCCGCCGGCTCCGTCGGCAGCACCAGCTGACAACAGCCCGAGGGCGTGCATGGTGCGGGCCCGGTTTCTGGGCAGGTCGTCAAGCCGCTTGGCCGCCTATCCACTCGGTGTAGCGAATCCGCCCCTCGCCGCGTTGGTTGCAGCCTGAGACTCCGAGGCTGGAGGCGGCGGTGCGCCGTGGCGGGGGTACCGCCGCGGCCCGCCGCCAGGATGCTCTGGCGCGCCCGCATGGCAGGTGTTGCGGGCGCGCCGTCCCATCCGGTAAGCGCCGGCTCCAGTCCGGCTACTTCGCGCGTCCTTGAGTTTTGAGCCGGCGCTGACCTTGACGCTGTACCCGGCCGGGATTTCGATCGGCTCGCCGGTCTGGGGTTGCGGGCGGTCGGGGCAGTATGGTGCGTGCGCTCGAAGCTAAGGAAGCCGGGGTTCAGGCCGTGTTCGACGGGTCCGGCGATTGGCCAAGGGCGTCTCGTCGCGCCGTGCCCCACTGCCGACCCCCTCCGTGGGGTTGGCCGCTTGAAAGGTTCCCCATGACGCGAAGCGGTTGACAGGGGACCGTGAGCCGCCGGTCGGCCGACGCGCGGGGCGGATCAGTTGCGCGTGCCGGCCGGTGGGCCGACGACGGTGGTGAGCTGGAGTTTGGTCTCGTCCTCGCTGCCCGGCGCGGCGGTCATGATGACGATCTTGAGCTCGGTGTCGCCGTCGGTCAGGACATCGCAGTCCACCGTGACCGGGCCCACCGACGGGTGGTCGACCGTCTTGCGGACCTCGCGGTTCGCGGTCACCTCTCCCTTCGCCCACAACTCGGCAAACCTCTCGTTGCCTGCGTTCAGGTCGCGGACCAGCGCGGCCAGGCGACTGTCCCGGGGGAAGCGGCCGGTGGCGCGGCGCAGGTCGGAGACGAGGGCGGCGTCGGTGGTGTCGGGGTCCGTATCGGTGACCGGCCACAGCACGAGGGGGGTGTGATCGGCGTCCACCGGGAACCTGTCGCGGGCGAAGCTGCGCATCCGCGGCGGCGAGGCCAGGGGGTCGCCCAGCAGGGCGGCCCACCCGTGGTTCCACCACACCAGTTGCCAGTCCGCCGCGAACACGGCAACCGGTACGTCTCCGAGGCGGACGAGCACTCGTTGCATACCGGGCGGGAGATGGTCGCAGATCGTGCCGTCCGCCGGCGGCACGATCTGGGCCAGGCGGTAGAGGTGGTCCCGCTCGGCGGTGGACAGCTGGAGGGCGCGCGCCAGGGACGCCACCACCGACGCCGAGGGTGTCGTGGCCCGCCCCTGCTCCAGGCGCACGACGTAGTCGACCGACACTCCGGCCAGGTCGGCCAGTTCCTCGCGCCGCAGCCCGACAGCCCGGCGCTTGCGGACGACCGGCAGCCCGGCGGCCGACGGGGGCAGCCGGTTCCGCCATGTGCGGATCGCCGCGCCCAGTCCGGCCCCGGGGGGTGTCGTCGTCATGCTCGTCATCCTCCTGCATCCCCGATCACATGCGGGGGCGCAAGGGTGGTACTGGTCTTCCCACCGTCGAAGCGTGCCTGGTCCAGCTCCCTCGTCAAGGCAACCATCGAAGGCATGACGATCACTTTCATCACCGGAGCCAACAAGGGCATCGGCCGCGAGACCGCCCGCCGCCTCATCGCGTGCGGTCACACCGTTCTCATGGGAGCCCGCGACCGTGAGCGGGGTGAGGAGGCCGCCGCCGCGCTGGGCGCACGCTTCGTGCCCATCGACGTGACCGACGACGCGTCCGTGGCCGCCGCCGCCGCAGACGTCGCCGAGCACGAGGGCAGGATCGACGTCCTGATCAACAACGCGGGGGTACAGGGACCCTTCGGTGATCCCGGCGACGTCACCGCCGCCGACGCCCGCGCCGTCCTCGACGTCAACGTCATCGGCGTCGTCCGCACCACCACCGCGTTCCTGCCACTGCTGCGCCGCTCGGACGACCCCGTGATCATCAACGTCAGCAGCGGTATGGGCTCCCTCGCCTTCACCCACGACCCCGGCCGGTCCGAGTCGCACGTCGTCGCGCCGCTGTACGCCTCCTCGAAGGCGGCGCTGACGATGTTGACCACGCAGTACGCCAAGGGGCTCAAGGGCATTCGCGTCAACGCCGCCGACCCCGGCTACACCGCGACCGACATAAACGGTCACAGCGGCTCCCAGACCCTCACCGAGGGCACGGACGCGATCGTCGCCCTCGCCACCGAGGAGCCCGGCGCCGGCACCGGACGCTTCATCGACCGCCATGGCGAGATCGCCTGGTCCTGACACCGGCGGTGCCGGGTCACCGGCCCTGAAGAACAGAACGGGCAGAACATCGAGACCGGTTGGGCGGGAGAACCGCCGCTGCTACTGGCGTCGGCGGAATCTCCGGCAGAAATCCGCTCTCCTTCAGTGCTCCGGAGGCGGGCAGCAAGCTTCACCTGGCTGCTGACCGCCGGCATGGGCCCGCAGACCCGTCAGTCGCCCTACCGACGAGTGCGGTGATCGGTGCCCACACCCAGCTCCGACTCGCTCGGCAGGAGCTGTGCGGTGCGGTCGCGGTGGTCTGCCCGCGGCCACGCGAGAGCGCCCTGGATTGTCCCGGCCGGGGTCTGCCCGTGGAAGTCGCTTCAGACCGTGACGTGGAATGTGAGCTTGTCTCCGGCCTTGAAGGGGATCTCCTCCACTCTGACGAGGACGCCGTTCCAGGGCTCCTGCCGGCATGTGATCCCGCCGAACTCCGCATAGGGAAATTCCGGGAAGTCGAGGGCGACCGACATCGACATGCGGGCTCCTGGTCGTCGAAGTGCGAGGCGGCAGGTCGGACCCCGCCCCGCGATCATGGACCAAGCATCGATGGGAAGATAGCGTTCAGCTGGCCTCTCAAGGCGCGGGTCGCGCGGTAGCGGGCTTGCTCGGGATCCCTAGCTCCGTCTCACCGATCCCCGCGTGAAGCCAGTATCCGACGGAGGCGGCGCGGCCAGCCTGTGGGTGGCCGTTCACCCGACAGCCACGGGTGATAGTGCGTATGCCCCAGGACGTCCCCGCTGTGCGCCGCCGCGACGGCAGCGGCTACCGGCGTGGAAAGGAACGCGAGCAGCGTTGGTCCGTAGCCGACGTCCGTGCCGACAGCCACCACGAGGGTCTCACCGAGGTACACCGTGCCCGCGACACAACCGGCGAGCAGCCCCCGGAGCGGAGCCCGGGCGGCCAGCCTTCCGGGAGCCAGAGCAAGTGCTGCACCGGTCGCCGCACCGAGCAGGACACCGACCCCCAGGCTTCCACCTGCCACGGCAATGCCCCGCAGTAGAACATCCAGGGCGCGTTGCGGCTCCGAGCGCAGCCACATCGCTGCGCCCACGAGCATCAACGAGCCGAAGATCCCTGCCGGCCACGCCCCGATCGCCAATCCGAGCCGCACGCCGCGTCCTATGACCAACCCATCCATCATGTACCCCCCCGACTTGGCAAGCCTGCGTCCTCATTTGACGCACGCCCAGGTGACGCGCCGACTGGTCGCGCTCTTCACCAACGCAGTGACGCCCGCTGGGTGAGCCGTCACTGTTGCGGTCTCCTCGAACACTGGAGCATGGCAAAGAAATTGAACATGTTCAATAGTTCGCGATGGGCCTCGCGGTCTGCTTCCTGGCGCCGATCATGGAGCGGCTGGCGTCGCGTAGGCGCCTTCGTTTCCTGAGCAGCGTGGCCGTGCTTGGAGTAGTCGTGGTAGTAGGGGGCGGCCGTGGTTGGATGTGGTCGTCGTGGCCCGGCCCATTTGGACGGGTGTGTTGTCGTTCGGCCTGGTCACGGTGCCGATCGCGCTGTACTCGGCGACGGGGTCGCACAGCGTGTCGTTCCGGCAGATCCAGCGCCGGTACCGCTGATCGGGTCCGCAACAAGCGGGTCAACGAGCGCACCGGCGAGGTGCGCGAGGCCGGGCGATCGGCATGCTGGACGACCGCACCGGGCCGTTCGCCGGCGGCTGGCCGACCTGGGCACCGGATCCGTCCTGGCCGCTGCCGACGCTGCCGCCCGGCGCCGACGAAGCGGCCACGGCGGCGACCCCGTACCGGCCATGACGAGCAGCGGCACGGGAAGCGGGCCGGTCCGCGTGCGGGTGTGCGCGGTGCTGGTCCATGACGGCCGGGTGTGCCTGATCCGCCGCCAGCGCCCGGCCGGAGCACAGCTCTCCCTAACTGGCGGCGTGGTCGAGGAGGGCGAGGACCCCACGGGGGCGCTGCGCCGGGAACTGCTCGAAGAACTCCGCCTCGACCTGGCGGTGCTGCCTGCGCCGCCGGTGTTGCGTTTCGTCCAGGACCACAGCACCCCGCGGCCGGGCGAGGACGAGCCGCTCCGGCGCCGGCACCTGGTCTTCACCGCTCACCTGCCCGACGACCTGGTGGAGGCCGTCGCCCAGGCCGAGCAGGACACCCCCGACCGGGCGCCGGTGGTGTGGCTGCCTGCGACCGATGCGGCCGGCCTCCACCTCTACCCGGCCATCGGCGCCGTCCTTGGCCAGGCCGTCCGGACCGACACCGCCACGGGCGGCCCGGTGCTGCTCCCGGCGATGACCGGCGCGTCCTACCAGTGGCGCTGACGGCCCGCGCGCACGTCGGAGCCGGCCCGGAGTGACTGTGCACCGTAGATGGCCAGAGTTTTCCCGCTACTTGGCCACCGGGCCGACTTCCTGGGTGCCGTCGTGACCGCTGTCGCGGCCGCCCGGCCGAGCGGGCATGCGTTGTTGCTTCTCGTGTTCGTCTGCCGACAGGACCCGCTTCACCGGGTCTGGATAGTGATCGAGTAGTCGGCAGCAGGGACTGGGTTGATCATCCGTGGGGGTGTCCTCCTATGCTCGTCGACGTTTGCCAGGGGAGAGGACACAAGCGGTGGGCTGGTGGGAGCGTTGGCGGTTGAGGAGTCGGCTGGATGCGGCCGAGTACCTGTGCAAGCAGTGGCGCTGGCAGGACGCGGAGCGGGAACTGCGCGAGGTCCTGGGGCCCGCCGCGGAGGAGTCGGGCCCGCTGATGGCGTCGGCGCGGACCCTGCTCGCGCAGACGCTGCGCGCGCAGGGCCGCCTGGGGGAAGCAGAGTGCGAGGCCAGGGCCGCGCTCGAGGCTCAGCCGGTGCCCGGCATGGTCGACGGGCGGGACGGACAGGACGTGCTTGCCCTGGTCCTCGGCGACCTGGGCCGCCACCGCGAGGCGGCCGAAGTGCGGGCCGCCACCGCCGCGGCACGCACCCGCACCACCAGTGCCGACCACTGGCTGGTCCTCAAAGGCCGCAGCGACCGCCTCCAGCACCTGGCCTACCTCGGCCTGCACGAGGACGTCGTCGCCGAAGCAGGCGCCCTAAAGACCGCCGCCCGCGGGGCCGAAGGAATCCACCGGATCCTGCTACCGCTGGCCGTCACCAACGGCCAGGCCTTCAGCCTCTAGCTCCACGGCCACTACGAGCAGGCCGAGCACCTGCTGCTTCCGGCGCTGGAGGAGGTACGCCGGGAGCGCCAAGGCAGGTTCCTGACGGTGCTGCACCTCGGGGCGGCCCGGGCGCTGACCGGCCAGGGACGGGCCCAGGAGGCGCTTGCTGCCGTCGAGGAGGCGCAGGACATCTTCGATCGGGCCCCGGGTCCCGGCCAGCTGGCACACGATATGAGTGCGATCCACATGGCCCGGGCCGCGGCGCTGCTCGCACTGCAGAGGCCCGCCGAGGCCGAACACGAGGCCCGAAAGTGCCTCAGCCGGTGCGAACGCCACCTCGGCCCCGCCCACCACCGCGCGTTGGAGGCCGCCACCGTGCTCGGTACCGCCCTGGCCGGCCTGCACCGCACCGACGGTCCGCCGAGCTCCTGCATGCCACCGACGACGCCTGGCACACCCACTTCGGCGCCGACCACCACGGCACTACCCGAACCCGCCAGGTGCTGGCCACCCTCATCAACGATCCACACTGACACCGGCCCCCTGCCCGGCTGGGCACCGTGGTGACCGCTGTCGCGGCCCGAGCAGGCATGCGTCGACATGCTGCGCCATGTAGCGCGCTCGGGCTGGCCAGGTGGCGAGGAAACTCTGGCCATCTGTCCCGTCTCAAGTGATCTGGTCTGTTGACGGTGCTGTGACCTGCGGTGACCAGATCGATTGAGACGCCAGGTTGCAGGAAATCTCAGGCGATCTGGTCCCGGAAGGATAGGTGGCGGGTGCCGTCTCAGTTGATCTGGTTCGGTTCCGTCGTCAGCGGCCGGATGGCAGCGAGCCCGAGCAGGTCGGGGATTGCCTGATCGCCATCGTCTTGAGCGGTCTCCTGCAGGACGAATCCCGAGCCGGTCAGCGCGTTCAGTAGTACGGGCAGGGGCACGTTGACCACCCCGATGCGAGAGCGGATGCCGTTGCCGAGCAGCGGGTGCTGCTCGACACGCTGGTGTGAGCGGTAGCCAGCATGCACGACGCAGGAGCCGTCGGCGTCACGCTCGACGAAGGCACCGCCGAAGCACGGGTGCGCACTGACCACTGCCAAGCACCCGCCAGGGCGGAGCACGCGGTATGCCTCGGCGAACACGGGCCGCAGGTCGTCGAAGTCCGTGGTCGTCATGACGGTCGCGACAGCGTCGACCGACCGGTCGGCAAGGGGAAGTCGGGTGGCGCTACCGACCACTGACGCAATCCCCTTCCGATGGGCAATCTCGACCTGGCGGACAGAGATATCGACACCGATGACTTGCCATCCGAGCTCCCGCAGGGCTGGCACGTGCGCACCACCGCCGCACCCCAGGTCCAGACAGAGCCGGTCCTCACCGGGGCCGAGAACCCGAGTGAGCAGGCGGTCCGCCGAGCGCGCGAACGGCAGCCCGATCCCGCTCGTCACGTAGGTGTCGTACCAATCAGCGAACTCGTCATAGCGCTGGCGCATGCGCCTACCTGAGCAGACGGCCCGGTACCCTGCCAACCCAATTCCCCCGATCTGGAGGGGGGTGCCTGACAACCCCGACATAGTCACGAGCGACATGACAACAGTCGCACCAACGGACCAGATCAACTGAGACGGCGAGGGAATCGGACCAGATCACCTGGGACAAGGACCACACCGGCTCAGACGGGACACCATCAACCCTGGAAGTGGCCATCTACCGTGCTGTGCCTGGACTCCATAGATGGCCAAAGGGGACAAGGTGGTTGGCCAATGCGGACTTCTACGGTTGAGCCTGATCTAAGACGAACTGTCCATCTTCCAGGTTGGCCTGTGCTTGGATGATAATGGACAGTCACGGAACGCGTGGGGGTGCTTGCGATGGCGGCAGTGAACGTCTCGAAGATCGATCGCCGTGTTCGCCGCGAGGTGGAACGGAGAGGCTTGTTCCTCGTCTCTCCTGACCTCGACCGCGATACGCCAGAGCCCACCGTCTTCCTGTGTACCAACCCGGACCCGGGGGACTGTGGCTTCACCAGGGTTGGCTTCGTGACCCACAGTCTGGGACATTTCGTGGTGTATGTGATGGATGGGCGGAGTGTCCGGGCTGCCGTGTCGCTCGACCAGGTCCGAGGCTACTTCCCGACCTGGGAGGCCGGTCTCGCTGTTGTACTTAGAGCATACGATCAATTCCACTGAGTCACGGGAAGCGTTGGTCGTGTTGCCGCGCATCCACGGCATGAGCCGTCCCGGGTTGGCCGGGGACTCATCTATGTGACGGTGGCCGGCGGCTGTGAGTGCTTTGAAGTAGTTGCTTCGTATTCGGCCGGTGTGACGTGGCCAATTGGCCTTGGCCAACTACGGAGTCACGGTTGGCAAGTAGCTTGTCACTTTTGGCCGTCTACCCTGTCAAATGGCCAAATATGGAGTCCAGGCACACTCGGCGCGGGTTGCCTCTGGGGTTGCTTCTGGAGGTTGCTACTCGGGCTTGCTACTTGAGGTTGCGTCAGGCGGTGCCGCCGGAAGCGGTGTTTGCGCAGCTCAGAGCCCGTTTATCCATAGGTTGTCGGGCGCCGACTACTTCTCCCTGGGCTCCTTGGCGGTGCCGGGTGAAGTCCGGGCACCGGAGCCTGGCGCAGGAGTAGGAGAGCAGGGGAGTAGGCGCGCAGAGCAGGGGCGGAGACGAGATCCCGGCAACCTGATGCTGCGCGCCGACGTGGTGGTGGGTTGTCCGCTGCGCGGTGGCCCGGCGGCCCCGCTTCGCGGCGCCACCGGCCGGGAAGAGGCACGAGGAGGAGGGGCGGGGCAGGTGTGCCGGCCGGGTAGGGGCGACGGGCTGGCGCCACCGGCCAAAGCACCGTCGGCCCGCCCCCTCGACGGGGAGCGGGCCGACGGGCACAGCGCCCCGGCCGGGGCCGTCAGGGGACGACGATGGAGAACGCCCGGTCCTCCCAGACATTGGTCTTTCCGGTGATGACGAGGAAGGTGTCGGTGCGGTTGCCGCAGGTGGGGTCCGGCCACATCGAGATGCGGATGCCGTACTCGAAGGACGTGTACTGCAGGGTCGCGACGGGGACCAGCCTGGTCACGTCCACGTCCTTGTCCTCCAGTTCGACGCAGTACCTGCCAACGGCGGGCTTGGTGACACCGGCGATGCCCTTGGACCGGTTGACGCTGCCGTCCGCGTTGACCACGGCGGCCGCCTGCGCGTAGGGGGCGACCGCCTTCGTCGCCCCGACGGGAGCCGCCACCGCCACCCCGGTCCACACTCCACCCGCGACCAGGCCCAGCACCGCGCCCGACCACGCCACCGCGCGGACCCTCTTGCTCTGGAACATGCGAATTCCTCTCCCCAGCCAGCGGTACCCGGCATCGACAAGCCCGGACAGCAACGACCGTACGGACACGTACAAATGCCTTGGAAGGCCCCACAGGGCAAACCACCCGCAGGTGCGGCGGTGGAGCTACGCCCGAGGCGCGTTGCACCACCCACGAGCCCCCGGGCGCCCACATCCAATGCGGTCGGAGCACCAGCAGTGTTTGCCGGGTTCCGGTTACGTTGAAGCCCAGAGGACGGCCGGTGGACCCTCCGCCACTGTCCAGACGGGGCGTACGCACGGAAGTCCGAGTCAACGTCGGTGTGGACAGTGGCGGGCCAGGTGTTTTCGTCGCAGCGGCCGCTCCCGCCTGCCGGTCTACAGCTCCGTCCACCCGCACGGCCGCCGACCGCTGATGCCGAGCGGGTGCCAGATCGGCGCGGCGGGTCCGCGCTGGACCAGGTCCTCGATCCGGGCGGCGCCGGCCGGGACGGCGGCGAGCAGCTCGGTGGTGGTCGGGTTCTCCTCGGCGGCGAGGCGCAGGTCCGCCACCGCCGAACGCACCTGGGCCGCGCCGGTGCCGACCAGGACCACCAGCAGCCGCGGGAAGGATCGCCAGCGCCGTTCCCACGCCTGGCCTCGACCGTCCTGGCCCGCCTGCTCCCACAGTCGCGCGCAGGCCGCCAGCTGCGCCGCGGTCCCCTCGGTGCCGACACCGGGGCGGTGGCGTTCGACGAAGGCCCGCAGCCGGTGCCGCTCGTTGCCGGTGCCGGCGGTGTAGGCGAGTTCGGCGGCGGGCCGGTACACCCCGCCGCCCTCGACCGGCAGTTCGGGAGCGGGGAGGAGGTCGAGCGGCCCGCAGGCCTCACCCCGGGCCCGTGCGTCGGCGACGAAGGCACCGTGGATCCGGCCGACGTCGAGCAGGTGCTCGCGCCCGGGCCGGACGGCCAGCTGCTCGCCGTCCGGCGCTTGGGCGTCCGAGCGGCGGGCCTCGGGGAAGGTCGCCGCCACGGTGCAGCCGGCCGCGGTGAGGTGCCAGGCCTTCGCCCGGCCGGCCTGCGGCAGGGTCACGAACTCCGCCAGGCCCTCGGCGTGAAGGCGGGTCAGCCGCTTCTGGGTCTGCTTGATCAGGGCAGCCCCGCCGTGCAGCTGGTGGAGCTGCTCGGCGGTCGCCAGCGTGAAGCGGTGAAGCGTCACCAGGACGTCGTGGTCGGTCTCCATATCCCCGTATACGAAAGCGCTCCCTCATTCCGAGGCGCGGGCTTGTCCCGCGCTCGGAGAATGGAACCCCACGAAACTCACCGGATTTCTTGATGCCAATGGGGTACTTCCATAATGATTTGATAACTCTCGCTACCAAACTAACCGGTCTTCTCACCGGTCCGAAATCCGGTCCGTAATCCCGTCCGCTAACCAGTCCCCATCTCAAGGCCCCTGTCGGCCCGGTCGGTATGCCTCTGACCTGCGTTGATGGCTCATCAAGATGCCTGATGAGTTTCCTTGGTGGCCTATCAAGGAAACTCACCGATACCTTGGTGACCCTGGTGAGTTTGCCGGACCGCTTCCGTTCCACCTGCCGTTTCCCCCCGCGCTCAGAGGGCTAATAAGCCCAGCTCAGCGCCCGAATCCGGGCCGCCACCGCATTCTGACAACCCTCTTTCTCCCTGCCTTCTGCTTTTGGTTTGTGGTTGTTGTGGTTGCGGTCTGGGTGCGTTCGTTCGTGGGTTTTCGGACGGGCGCTCCCGGGCCGCTTAGCCCTTTTCCGTTGCGTCCGGCGGGGCCGGCCGCGCGCCCGCTCGGAGGCGGGCTGGGGTGGTGGTGGGACGGGGGCGGCGCGCCGGGCGGAAACGGGCTTGGCGGCTGTCGGGAGCGCCGGATATCCCTCAGGGGCAGCAGCAGACCAGCACCGTGAGGAGAAGCCCGTGAGCACCCGTCAGCGCCCCGACCACCAGGACGACGACCAGGCCGACGTGCCCGGCCCGGCCGACGACGCCGCCCGCCCGGCCCGGGCCGTGTATGCCCGCGGTGCGGCCAACCCGAACGGTTCGACCATCGCGCTGCGCGGTGATGTCCTCACCGCCCTCGGCGTCTTGAAGGTCGCCACCGCCGACCAGCTCCAGCGTCTGCTGCGCCCGACGGCGGCGTCGAACAAGGCGATCCGGCAGGCGCTCGGCGACCTACTGCTGCGTGGCCGGGCATGTCCTCGGGCTCCCGCGCGCCGACATGGGCGGAACGGCCCGGGGTGCCGGCACTTCGGGTGCCCGGCACACGATGGCCGTCAACGAGACGGTGGTGGCGTTCGTGCGCGGCGGCACGGCGCCTGACGCGGCGGGCGGGATCGGCCTGGTCACGTCCTGGGCGACCGAGGTCGAGTTCACGCTGCCCGGTGGCAGGCGCAAGGTGCGCCCGGACGCGGTGCTCCAGGCCCCGGAGATCGGGGTGCCGGTCCTGATGGTCGAGGTCGACCGCTCCACCATGGCGCTGACCCTGGTTGCGGCGAAGTTCGCCGCTTACCGCGAGCTGTTCCGCGTCAAGGTCCGCGACAACGATCCGGCCCGATCCGGCGAGGAGCCCGCCGACCGGACGGTGCACTGGTGGCGCCGGGCCTATCCCGGTCACACCCGTGCCGGGTACCCACCGGTCGCCCTGCTCGTCGCCGACGCCGGGCCTACCGCGCTGACCAACCGCCAGGAGGCGATCGGGGACCTGTCGGTGGAGGCCTGGGGCGGCTGGTGGTGCAAGGTGGTCCGCGACTACAACGAGGACGCCTGGCGCGAGTACGACGACTCGGTGCCGGTCATCGCGACCACCTGGAGCTGCTGGCCGGGCACGGGCCGCTGGGGCCGGTGTGGTGGCGCTACGGCCGCCCCGGACGGCACTCCCTCACCGAGGCGCTGGACAACCCGAACAACCGCGCCGCCTACGATCGACGCCAGGCCGCCCGCGAGGACGAGCAGCACCAGGCCCACCAGGAGCTGATGGAGTCCCTGGCCTGCGTGGAGTGCGGCGACGTCCCCGAGGAGGAGAGCACCTGGGAGTACGGGCTCGGCGGCCAGTGGACCCGCCGCCCCGGCGGCCGTTGCTGGTCCTGCCACCAGGAACGCGAGGAGCGGCTGGAACGGGAGGCCGAGGAGCAGCTGGAGGCCGCCCGTACGGCGAACGCCGGGCTGCGCCCGTGTTGGACGTGCCGGGGCTCGATCGGTGGGGAGGAGGGCTCGAAGCTGGAGCTTCGGGAGAGGGCGGACCTGGACCGGCTGGAGTGCCCGGGTTGCGAACAGGACCGCGTGGCAAAGGACTTGGGCTCGCTGATGCTGCCCTCCCCGACCAAGCGGGAGCTGATGGCCGCGCTGGTCTCCGCTCCGGACGATCCGTGGTGGGAGGAACGGGTGCTCCACGCGAAGCTCTACCCGGCGAAGGCCCGTCGTGTGTGACCTGTCGTTCCCTTTGTGGTGGGTCGGTGGTTCGCTGGTGAGTGTTCTCGGCGGGCTGGGGGTTCATGGATTGGTTGAGAAGGACCGGGCCATGGTGGGGTCGTTTTTGGGGGTGAGGGCCGGTTCTGCCCGTGTCGCCGGCGGAGTGCCCGGGCCGTGTGGCCTGTGGGTCTGTGGGATTGGTTGAGAAGTTCCAGACGGCATGAGAAGTAGTGGGGTTTCCCGTAGTTCTATTGAGGGCCCTGTATGTGCCGGGTGCGGGCGATCATTGCAGCCATGACAGACGCAACTGGACCGGAGCTGCTGGGTATATGTGTCGTGGCCAATGTCGCTCAGGAGACCAGCCACGGCGAAGGTGGGCTGGAGATCCGTAAGGGGCTGCGGCACTTCGCGCCGGGGGCGAAGGTGTGGATCGCACCGCCGGCCTGGGGCGACGGGGGCGAACGCGTCATTGTGGCGGGACGTCATCGGGGTAACAGCCGCCGTTACATGCGGATCGTGATCGAGAGCCGGTTCCTGGTGAACTTCCGGGTTCGCGCCGTCTACAGCCCGGCACTGGCACGCGCGTTGGCGCAGCTGGAGGCTGGTGAGGAGAAGGAGTTCGGTGCCCGCTGGTTGTGGCCCTCGAACAGGCGGAGAGCTGGGCGCGGTCCTGGAACACGCCGACGATGGGGGCCCGGGTGGACGGCCACCGCGGTCGGGTCCGCCTGGTCACCGATCCTCCGCCCATGGAACTGCAGCTCGACGGCGTCACCTACTACCTGGCCCACTTCAACGCCCGTGGGGCCCGCTACTCGCCCGAGCCGCCACCGGTGGAGCCGTCGCTGACGACCGACTGACGACCGGCCTGGATCGGTGGGAGTGCCCGCAGTGCGCGCTGCGCAGCGCCGAGCAGGCCCCGCCCGCCCGTCCCAGGGCCCGTCGCAGCCGGTTCTGACGCACCCTCGGGCCCCGCGGTCTGCCGCCCCTTCTCATCGCGCGGACCAGCCGATCCGGGGGTCACCCGACCCCCCTACTTGCGGTTGGACTGGCGGCGGCCGTGCACCTGCGGCTGGAGTTGATGCGGAACGGCGGCCACGACCGCTTTGTGCTCGTCCTGGGCCCCTCCGACGCGCAGGAGTGGCTCGACCTCGGGGAGGGGGGAGCCGAGGAGCGCGCGGTCGTCGGGGTGGCAGAAGGCGTAGAAGTAGGCCCGCGAGAGCACCAGGGCGTTCACTTCTGCGGCTGCCTCGCGGCTCTCCTCCGCCGGCATCTGGACATTGGTGTCCACACCGGCCTGCGAGCCCGGTGGGCCGAAGGCGAGGACCGTGCGCCGGCCGAGAGGAAGCAGGATCTCCTCGGCGGTGAGGACCCCTCCGGCCGGGTTCTGGACCTGGATCAGCTGGTTTCGGTGGCGGGGGGTCCGGACACCCTTGCGGCGTCGGCTGCGCAGCCGACGCCGCAAGGGTGTCGGGAAGCAACGGGCCGGGTGCTCTCTCGGGCTGCATCAGCAGGACCGGTTCGTCGCAGCTCAGGAGCGCACCGTCGGTGAGCGTGACGGCCGTGATCGGTCGGGTGTGCAGGTGGTGGGCCAGCCGTTCGGCGAGGCTTCCGATGTTCTTCATGTGGTCGCTCGGGTCGGAGAAGACCTCCAGCTCCTGCCAGAGCTTCTGCTGGTCTCGGTACTCCGCGAGGGTCTTGTCGGTGAGACGGGCCGGGGGTTGATTGTCTGTAGGCGGGCGATCAAGTCGGCCTGCAACTCGATTTCCCGCCGCTCGCCCGGCCCGCACCGCGTACGCCCGCGGCGCGGCCAACCCCAACGGCTCGACCACCGCACTGCGCGCCGACGTCCTCACCGCCCTCGGCCTCCTCAAGGTCGCCACCGCCGACCAGCTCCAGCGCCTGCTGCGCCCGCGCGCCACCGTCTTCTTCTTCGCCGCGCCGCCCTTGCCGACTGTGGCGGCGCCCTCCTCCTGACCGCTGCCGGGGGCGGCCAGGCTGCGTTCCAGTACAGCCATCAGGTCGACGACGTTGGTGCCTCGGCCGCCCGCACAACCCCGGGGATCCCATCCCGATCGAAGTGAAAATGGACGCACTGGGATCAGGCGGCTTCTCCCTCCATGAGACGGTGGAAAACGTTCCGTAATGTCCCCTACTGACGAACCAGCACACAGGAGGGGGCTCGTTGGAAGCGATCCGATCGCTGCGTGAGCTGCCTGGGCTTGCCGAATCGCGAAACTTCATCGTCCCCTGGGATGACATCGAGGCTGATCTCGGCACGGCCCTGCCGGGCGACTACCGCGAGTATGTCGGCTATTTCGGCCCTGGGCGCTGGTCGGGTTACCTGAACGTGCTGATCCCCGATATCGAAGCCGCGGGCTCCGAGCTCCGATACCAGCACCGCAGTCTCAACGCACTGCTGCAGGAGAAGCCCGACCTGCGCGCCGGTCTGTCGCATTCCGTCTATCCGGAGCCGGGTGGCCTGCTGCGCTGGGGAGGAACCTCGGGCGGCGAACTGCTCCACTGGCGGACCGGTGGCCAGGATCCGGACCAGTGGCCCGTCGTGGTCGTCGGATCGGATGCGCCTGAGGAGATCCAGGAGTTCGACGGTTCGATGTCGGAGTTCATGAGCGAGCTGTTCGCCGGGAGGCTGTCGATCCCGTTCATGTCGGCGGGGCCGACCCTTGACGAGATCGAGTTCAAGGGACTCACCGGCAAGGCCTCGCGGCCGCGGTTCGCGATTCCCGCAGTCAGCCACTTCGCGGAGTAGCGGACAGCGGGCGTCAGCTGAGGGCGGATCGGCCCAGTACTGGGGAACCAGTACTGGGCCGTTTCCTTTCGGCGGCGATCCCTGTCCGGCGGGGCAGGCGGTGGTGTGCCGCGTGGCACCCGCTGCTCAGGATGAACCACGCCCCGAACCGGACGGACGCGACCGCCGCGGTGAGGTGCCAGGCCTTCGCGCGGCCGGCCTGCGGCAGGGTCACGATCGCGCCAGGCCCTCTGCCTGGAGGCGGGGCAGCCGCTTGTGGGTCTGCTTGATCCCGGCGGTGCTGCAGTGGAGCTGGTGGAGCTGGTGGAACTGCTCGCTGGTGGCCAGGGTGAGGCGGTGGAGCGTCACCAGGACGTTGTAGTCGGTCCCGAGATCCCACGGCTGTGCGCCGTGACATCCATGGGGGAAAGGTCTGGTCTGCCCAGCCCGGAGGCCGGACCCGTGCGGCACCCGTCGTCCTCTATCCGGGCGTGAGCATCGCCTCGGTGACCTCGCCGACCGCCGCGTCGGGGATCGCAGTGGCGGTCTTCTCGATGACGAGCAGCCGTGCCCCAGGGATCGCGCGCGCGATCGCCTCGCCGTTGCCGATAGGGAAGATCGGGTCGCGGCGGCCGTGGATGACGAGCGTGGGGACCTCGATCTCGGGCAGGCGCTCTCGCCAGCGGGGTGTGCAGTCGAGCCTGGAAAACACCATGCCCAGCTGGTTGGCCATATGGACCGGGGGTGAGGTACCGGGCGTGCGGTCCCAGATACGCGCAGCGACTGCGCGCGCGGCGACGGGGTCGTTGCCGAGGATCTCCGCGCCGGCGGCGGCGAACTCCGCAACCGCCTCGCGGTCGGTCCAATCGGGTATCGGACGCGCGAACAGGCGGCTCATCGTCGCTTGGTCATGGTCGGGGAGGCCGTCGTCGGGCGGGCCGGGGGCAACCGCGCGCGTGCCGACCAGAGTGAGCGCGGAGAACGCGCCTGGATGGTCAAGCACGGCCACCTGGGCGACCATCTCGCCGACGCCGATCCCCGCGAGGTGCGCAATGGTTGTCGGCCCTAGGCTCAGCCTGAGGGCTGTGTGGTGGTGGGTCCGAGGACTTGGTGGATCTTGTTGACGGCTTGTGTGTAGTAGGCCGAGGCCAGTTGGGATGATCCGCTTCCGATCTGGAAGTAGGCGTAGGTGAGTGCTACGGGTCCGAGTCGGTCGATGGCGATGTATCCGTTGACCTGTACGCCGCGGTAGGTGGCGTCCATGCGTGCTGCCGCCGAGCCGGGGCCGCCGAAGTTGATCGGGCTCAGGGTGAATGTCAGGGGTTCAGCACCGGTTGGGAAGGTCAGAGTGTGGCAGGAGGTGAGGGCCGCGCGGGCCTGGGCGTAGTCGGTGGTCAGAGCTGCTGGTGCCTCGGTGAGGAGTGACTCCTGGACGAAGGGCCCGTTGCTGCCGGCGGTGAGGAGCACGTCTTGTTGGACCTGCTGGGTCGTGCTGGCCGTCCCGTTCAGCATGCTGGCCAACGGCTCGCAGCCTGTGACGGAGGAGTTGCCGGTGCCGGTGGTGTCGCTCGCGCTGCTCGAGGCGGCGAAGGCCGGTCCTAGATCGCCCGGGGTCAGCAGCGCAGCCTGCAACTGGGCCGTGGTCAGCAACGTGGCCGATGCGGTGGCAGGAGCGGAAGAGCTGGCTGAACTTGTCACGCCGGTGACGCCCGGGCTTACGCCGGAAGATGTCTTCGATCCGGCGCCGCAACCTGCTGCGCCCCCGGTCAGGATGAGGGCGGCAGCTGGAACGAGCGCGCATCGTACGAGCCGCCGATGGCGAACTCGCGCAGTGTGGGTCATGAGAGTCCCCCTGGCGCTACTGAGGGATTACTTCAGTCTCCAGTCTTCTCCAACGCCCCATCTTGCGCTCGACGACTGAGGCGGCCTCCTCCGCTCTGCCAGCCTGGGTGTGACCTATTGGTGGTCGTGGGCGTGGAATGGCTTCGATGCCAGGTAGGTTGTCTGGACCTTTTGTTGGGTCTGTGTGTGTGGGGGGGCATATTGGTGACCGTGTGTGGTGATTGGTGGGGTCGGGAGTGGTGTCGGCTTGCTCGGCTGGTTGGGGGCGTGTTTTTGGTGTGTGTTCGTGTTGGTATTCCGTTTAGTGTGCTTTGTTGAATTGACTGCCGCGGTTTTCTGAATTCGGGGGCTGGAATGGATGGCTGGGTGAGGGCCTGTTCGTAGGGTCGGCGGTGCCGCTGTTTTGGCTCGGCCTGTCCGGGCCGGGCCTGCTGCGCCCCAGGTCTGCCGTCGGGGTGGTGGCTGCTGGGTGGCCGTCAGGCCGCCCTGGTGGTCAGGCTGTGGGTTGTCCCGTGCCATTGAACCTTGACTGATTGCCACTGAAGATTGACCACTGCCCAGTTCGTGCCAGTGAACCTTGACTGCCGATGTCAGCACCCCAGTCTGTACAGTCATGCTTCGGAATCGGCTGGGCTCTCCTAGGGAAGCGTCTGGGGGCGCCACTCTTCACGGTAGTCCGGGGCGTCGTGGTAGGTCTGGGCGAGGAGCCGGACCGCCATCCCAAGGCCAGCGGCCCGGCCGGCATCAAAGTCCTTGCTGTTGGTGGACCCGGCTGGCATGTCGAGGTGTGCAACCGGCGCGTAGAGGTCCGTGACAGCACGAACCATGTCGATCATGGGGATTGTGCTGTCGAGGGTCACGTCCGCGTCGGGGGGAGCGAGCGACGTGATCATCACGACGTTGTGCTCGTCTGCGTCGAGTTTCGCTCGCACGAACTGGATGAGGCCGTCATTCATGGCGATCATCCTTGCCGATGGCCGTGTGACACGTGAAGCCTTGTGGGCCCGTCTGCCGGCACGCCCGGTCAGACATTCCCTTGTCGACCTGGGCGGTCAACCTTCAGCGGCAGAAACCCGCGTCGGTCAACGTTCAGTGGCAATCGGTCAAGGTTCAGTGGCACGGGACATGGGTGCTGTCGCGGTGCCTGTCGCGTTGAGGGTGACCGCTCTCACTCAATCGAGTCGTTTACTCAGCTAACCCAGTCGTTTGGCCTTCCGTCTCAGTGAACGTAGGCGTGTAGGTGATCGCGCTGGGGGTGCTGGGTGGCTGTACCGGCTGGGGTGGATCTTCCGGGACCGTACGTCGAGCTGTCGTACGTGGACGTTGTACGCGAGCGGAAACGACGTCCGCTGCTGGACTGTGTGACGACCCGTTTCGAGGATACGGCACCTGTGCGGCCCTTTCGGTGGTCTCGCGGTGAGCGTCACTTCGCAGGCTGGTACTGGGCCGTGACAACTGGGCAGCACGTCGGCTCCGAGTCCTGGTTGGAGCGGGATCGGCTCCTGCTCCTGGACTTCGACCCGAAGGTGACGGGGATCGCCTCGCAGCCGTTCTGGCCGTACTGGCACGACGGCGAACGAGAACGTCGGCACGCCCCGGACTACTTCGCTCGCCACGCGGATGGCTCGGCGGCCGTCATCGACGTCCGCGCGGATGAGCGGATCGAGCCGAAGGACGCGGAAGCGTTCGAGGTGACGCGGCTGGCCTGCGCTCAGGCCGGGTGGGGGTTCGAGCGGGTCGGGACGCCGGAGGCGGTGCTGTTGGCGAATGTTCGGTGGCTGTCGCGCTACCGGCACCCGCGGTGCATGCACCGCCCGGTTGCCGACCGGCTGCGGGAGGTCTTCACGGAGCCGGGCCCGATGTTTCCAGGGGCCGACGCTGCGGGTGACCGGCTCGCGACGCTTCCCACCCTCTTTCATCTGCTCTGGCTCCAGGAACTGGCCGTCAACGGGCTGGCGGTCGAGCTGATGGGACCGCGCACGGTCGTGAGCCTGGCCGCCGAGGGTGCCCAGTGAGCGGGAGGGGGCGGAAGGTCCCGCCCACGGCCCGGATCGCGGAGTTTCCCGCGACGGCGGCCGAACAGGCCCGTTGGTGGGAGGGGCACATTCTCGAAGTGCTGCACGGCCTGCCGTTGGACGCTTCCGAAGGAGCGGTGCCGCGGCCGGAGTTCGATCCGCGACGGACATCGCTGGCCGAGCGTGAGCGAGCCAAGGCGACCGAGGTGACGGCGGCCGGACACCCGGTGACAGCCAGCGGGATCAAGCAGCGGCGCCAGCGCTATCAGCGTGACGGACTGGTCGGACTGGCCGACGGCCGGTCCGCCAAACAGATGCCGCCTTTCGGCATGGTCGATGCGGCGGTGGTGGAGGCGATGCGGCAGGCGATCGGCGAGGCAGCCGAGGACTCGTCGAAGACGATCGGGTTCATCGTCTGGCGGGCCAAGGAGATCCTGGCCGGCCAGGAGAAGGCCGCCGATGTCGAGGTTCCTTCCCGGGCTACCCTCTACCGGCTCTACGGCAAGCTGGCGACCGGCACACATGCGACGGGCTCGGCCCGCACGCGCCGGTCGGTCAACGCACGGCCGCCCGGCCCGTTCGGGGAAGTGCCGGCCAGCGCGCCAGGCGAGCTCATGCAGATCGACTCGACCCCGCTGGACGTGCTGGTGCGGCTGGACGACGGCATCGCGGAGAAGGTCGAGCTGACCGCTATGGTCGACATCGCGACCAGGTCAATCACCGCGGCGGTGCTGCGGCCGACGACGAAGTCTGCCGACGCCTCCGCGCTGCTGGCCCGCAGTGTCACCCCGGAGGTGATGCGACCGGGCTGGTCGGAAGCCCTGCTGATGTCCCGTTCGGTGCTGCCGCACCGGCGGCTGCTGAGCTTGGACGAGCGTCTGGAGCACGCGGCAGCACGGCCGGTGATCGTTCCGGAGACGATCGTCTGCGACCACGGCAAGGTGTTCATCTCGAACAACTTCCTGGCGTCCTGTCGGTATTTGGGCATCAACCTGCAGCCAGCCCACAAGGCGACCCCGACGGACAAGGGCACGATCGAGAAGACCCTGGGCTCGGTGGCCACGCTGTTCGCTCAGTTCGTCGCGGGTTACACCGGTTCGACTGCGGACCGGCCGGGCCGGAAGCTGGAGGACGGGCCGCTGTGGTCGCTGCCCGAGTTGCAGAGTCTTCTTGATGAGTGGATTGTCGCGGTCTGGCAAACCAGGCCGCATGACGGGCTGCGTGATCCGCAGGCACCGAGGCGGGCGTTCTCGCCGAACGAGAAATACGCCACGCTGGTGGAGTCCTGCGGCTACGTCCCGGTCCCGCTGAACGGCGAGGACTTCATCGAGCTGTGCTGCCCGAGCGCTGGCAGGCGATCAACGCCTACGGCATCCGGATCAATCACCGCACCTACGACGACGTCGAGTTGGGTCCACTGCGTCGCCAGCATTCCGGGGTGGCGGAGAAGAAGGGTCTGTGGGAGATCCACTACGACCCCTACGACATCTCGCGGATCTGGGTACGCGACCGCCACTGCGATCGGTGGATCACCGTGTTCCGGAAGCACCTTCGCCGCGTCGGCGTCCCGTTCGGGGAGCTGGCCTGGGATCACGCTTGCGAGCAGTTCCCAGGCGGCACCGAGGAGCAGATCGCGGACGCCGCCGCTGCCCTGCTGCGGCGGGCCCACGCGGGCCCCGCGCTGGAGAAGGGCCCTGCGGGCAAGCGTTCCCGCCGCGTCGCCGCCCGGACCCGGGCCACCACCCCCGACCGACCGGTCCCGGCCCCGCCCGCCGTCGAGCCCACACCTGCCGAAGAGCCGGACACCGAGCTGGCCAAGGTCATCCCGCTGGGTCTGTTCGACCCGCTCGCCAACCCCTGGAGGCGTCCGTGACCGTCCCTGAACCGGCAGGACGCCGAACCGTCCTGCACGAGGCCGATGCCGCGGCCAACCGACAGCTCACTACCCTGGACGGATGGCGGACGTTCGCCGCCGGCCCGCCCGAACGCCCGGTCCTGCTGTCTTCCGACGAACTGCGGCGGCTGTCCCCGACAGAGCGGGCCCTCTACGACGAGGACCGGCTCGACCATCACGCGCGGATGCTCGTGGTCGCCACCTCGTTCGTCGAGAAAACAGTGGTCTGCGGCCGTCGGCTGGTCCTGCTCAACCGGCACGCGATCAGCGCCCGCCGTGGCCTGATGGTCTCCGGCCTGCCGGGCACGGGCAAGACCAGCGCCATCACCCAGCTCGGGCTCGCCCACGAACTCCTCGACCGGGCCCGTCACCCGAACGTCGCCGGCCGCATCCCGGTGCTCTACATTTACCGCCCCGCCGGCCGCGACCGCCCGCATGGTTGCCGCCGAGTTCGCGCGCTTCCTGGGCCTGCCGGTCCGTCCCCGGTCGAACATGACGGACATCATCGAGGCCGTGGTCGGCGTCTGCACGGACTCCTGCACCGGCCTGGTGCTGGCCGACGAGATTCACAACGTCTCGCAGGTCACGCGGGCTGGCGGTGAGGTCTCCGACATCCTGAAGTACTTCTCCGCGCGCATCCCCGCGACGTTCGTCTATGCGGGCATCGGCCTGGAGAGCAGCGAACTCCTCACCGGCACCCGGGGCGCCCAGATCGCGGGCCGCTTCACCCTCGTCCCCACCCGCCCGTTCCCCTACGGCGACGAGTGGAAGGGCCTGGTCGCGACGATGGAACAGACCTTGCTCCTGCACAACCACCCGCAGGGCAGCCTGGTCAAGCTCGATCGCTACCTCCACAACCGGGCCGACGGCATGATCGGAGGTTGTCCCACGCCATCCGGGGCGCCGCGATCGACGCGATCCTAGGCGGGACCGAACGCGTGACCAAAGAAGCACTCGACGAGATCCCCCTGGACCACGCCGCGGAGACCGTGAGAAAGCCGGTGAAGAAGGCGGCCACCCGGTGACCGAGACGCTGCCCGAACAGCTGGCCCGACTTCCCGTCCAGGTCTCACTGCGACTGGGCGAGGGAACCGACTCCTTCATCCGCCGACTGGCTCAAGCCAACCATCTCAAGCCCAGCTACCTGCGCGGATGCCTCGTCGGCCCACCCGACTACGGGCGCGGGAAACGACCACGCGCTGACCGGCTCGCCGCAGTTACCGGCCGTCAGCAGGACGTCCTGGAACGAGTGCTGGCCGATCTGGTGCGACAGAAACGTGCGAGGCCGGCCCCGGGCAAGCCCAAGCGACGTGTCACAACCAGCGCGGACAAGCCCGCGCTCTTCGCGGCGATCCGTCGGGACGTCCAGGCAGGAGAGCAGTCCGTCGGGAAGTTGGCGGCGAAGCATCACGTGAGCCGATACATGGTTCGCCAGGCCCTCGCCTCACCAACTCCTCCGCCGCGCAAGGAACGCGCGGCCATCCAGGGCCGGGCCAAAGGACGCGTGGGTCCTGCCATCGATGTCATCCTCGACGAGTACGCCACCACGCATGCCGGCCAACTTCCCACGATCGGGCTGGTCTGGGAGAGGCTGCTGGACGAACACGACGCCAGCGTGTCCTACGGCACCGTTCACCGCTACATGTCTACTCATCCGCTCAGGAACCCGGACACATTGACCAGGCGCCCCGAACGCAGCGCGGGAAACTACCTCGCCGCCACCCAGCAGACCTTCCACACGAACGTACTTCAGCACTACCAGGCGCTGCTGACCGCGGTTCGTCGCGAGCCCGCCCGGCACGGCCTCGACGGCTCCTTCTCCTTGATGACCGCCTATCTTCTCGGCCTGGACGCCGGAAGCTCCTGGAGCATGCTCACCGGGTTCCAGGAATGGCTCGTGGTCCGTCTCGGGCAAGGCCACGATCTGACCTGGCCCCTCCTCGTCCGACACCTCGCTCCAGGAGGTTGGACTCACCCGCTCAATAGACAGGCCGACGCCGCAGCTGTGATTACGCTCTACCGACTCCTCCGCGACTTCTTCACGATCCGAGAGCGGCCGGACGGCCTCGCAAGGATCTTCCTGGACTACCAGTCCTGGATGGTCACCCAGGACTGGTATCAACTCGAAGCAGCAGAGCCTGCCCAGAGCAACTGACAAGGCCCGGTCGGTGACCAGTGTGACTCTCAACTGAGGGGGTGGGCGTCCACGTCCGCCAGTCGAACTCCCGGGCATTGGGCGGGGATGCCTGCCCGGAACTGCTCGGCCCACTCGGTGTTGAGATGATGCAGCAGTTCAATCTGCTTGGCGAGCCAGCCGATCCGCGTGTCCCGGCTGGCGGGGAACCGGCCCCGCTGCCCCAGCTCCCAGCGCACAGCCATGGAGAAGGTGGCATCGAGGGCGACCCAGTGCAGGAGCTCGTTGAGGTTATCGGTGGTGCGGCGCTGAAGTTCCTGGCCACGCTCCACCACGACCCAGTGGAGGATCCCGCCATGGACCTCGACAAAGGGGCAGGCGCCGTCTTGGGGACTGAACGCGACAAGGTCGTTCCTGCTCACGCTGCCGAGCTTGGCGGCCATGTCGCCTACGGCGGCCTGCACATCCCCAAGAGTTATCGTCATAGAGACGATTATTGCACGGCCTGCTTCTGCGGGTCCGGCGCGATGGCCCGCAGGTCGGCTGGAGTCAACCTGTCGAATCTGGCCTGGCAACCTCGCATGCAGGAGATCATCGACCCTCAGCCGTCTCACTCAATCCAGTCCACACAGGTCAACGCGCTCCGGCCGACTAACTTCGTTGAGACAGGTCAGAGGGTGTCGTGTGGGGTGGTGTCGCGGTCTGTGACGTGGGTGGATGCCCGGTTTCCCCTGTGTGCCGTGGGGGGCGACAGCATCCGCGACAGCCGCGGCCCGGCCCACCGTCCGGCGGGGGCTGTCCAGTGACACCGAACCCTGACCGGCTGACACCGAACATTGACCGACGCCGGTTTGTGACAGCGAAGTTTGATCGCCGCACGTCAGAGCGTTGGCTGGCCGCCGGCGAAATCCTTTGGTGGCCAGGCGAGGAGCGCGGGATGCTCTCTGCTGATGAGCGACTTCACCCATGCCGACCCGTCCACCCTCCATGGGTAGCTCCAACGCGGCCGCGGCCTTGGGGCCACCCGTGCGCTGAGCGACCCCGGCGCCGCCGACCTCGTGTACGCGTGCGCCGTCACCGACAGCCGCTGGGACCGGCAAACCGACCACCGCTCCGCCTACCTCGCCCGGCTGATCCACCGACTGGACCTGTCGCTGGAACCGATAGAACGGCACCTCTTCGCCTACGACGGGGACGACGCCGACCGGATCGAACCGACCCTCCAGATCCTCACGCTGCTGCCGCTGCTCGGCCGGTTCGATGCGGTGCCGGTCTTGCGCCGCTACGCCGTCCAAGGGCGGCACTGGGCCGCCGCACTGGAGACGATCGCGTACAGCCGGGCTTGGGACGACTTCCCGGAGCTCAGGACCGGACTCGACGCGGACGTCCTCGCCCATCGTGACGATGCCGAACTGGCCGCCGCTGTGGACGGGGAGTCGGAGCCGTGGACTTCCTGGGCGCGCACCCGGCCACGAGTCCGGCGCCTCTTCGGCGGCGACGGCGCCGACGGTGCCGCGTCGGTGGCCCACCGTCCCGTCCGACCCGACCTCTCCGGCGCCAGCGCCGCCGATCTGCTCGGGCTGGTCGCCGCGGGCCCCGGACGCGGCAGGCAGCTGGCCCTGCGGGAACTGGGCCGGCGCGGCGACCTGGTCGTACTTGACCTCGCCGAGGACCTCGGACTGCGCAACGCCGCTGGATGGACACCCGCCATCGCCCAGGGCCTGCACGATCTCGGCAACGCCGCCGTCCCCCGGGCCCGCACGTGGACCGGCAGCGGCGACGACACCCTTGAACAGCTCGCTGTCGAAGTTCTCTCCGGGTTCGGCGAGTCCGAGGACGGCCCATACCTGCTGGACGTCCTCACCGCGGCCGCTACCGAGGGCGCCTGGTGCGCAGCCGAGTCACCCGCCCGGGGGCTCGGGCGGCTCGGCGTCGCCAGGGCAACCGACGCGCTGGTAAGTGCCTGGGAGTCGACCGTCCACTCCTACGCCCGAGAGGCGATCCTCGAAGGCCTGCGTGGCTGCGCGCCCGCAGCGATGGCGGACGGCTTTACCGAGGAGGGACTCGACGACTGCGAACCGCGCGTCCAGGAGGCCGTCTGCTCCCACGCTCCTGACACGCCCTCCGCCCGAGCCCGCCTCGTCGCACTCCGCACCGACCCCTTCACGACCAGGCGGCCGGCTCCGTTGACACTCCACCTCGGCAGCGTCCTCAGCAGGCAGCCACCCAGCCTCTGACCTGCGCGGCTAATCTTCGCTGACACAAACCGGCGTCCGTCAGATTTCGCTGTCAATCGGTCAGGGTTTGTTGTCAGAGGACAGGGGCGGTGAGAAGCCCCCCGCCGGACGGTGGCTGGCGAGGGGCTTCGGGAGGCAGGTCCTACGAGTCCGTGTCCCAGTTGCACTTGGAGGCGAGCATCTTCTTGAGCTTCGTGTCAGTGTCCCCGGTGAGCTCAGGGCGCCAGGTTTCCAGGTCCCACGTCGGACCGCCGAGGCGCCCACCGCTGACGAGGTTGGGGTAGGAGAACTCCGCGTGGCACAGCAGCTGTTGGTAGGTCGAGGTCTTCTCGGTCTGCGTGGCGCCGGGGAACATGAGCGTATTGGACCACACCTGCCTCCAGTCGTCAGGCACGTCACTGGCGGCGTCATCGCTGCCTGTGAGGGTCTTGAACGCGGCGGCCGTCGGGGTCACGTGGACGGACGTATAGCGGCTGTTGGTCCATCTCACGTAGACCTCGGTCTTCTGCACCCACTTCGTGTTGGTGATGCCGCCGTAGCCGATACACGCGCTCTGGCAGGCCTCGAAGGCGTCCTTCTGACCACCGCTCCACAAGATGTACTTGCCGGACTGGAAGTCCTGGCGAATGCCGTTGTTGTCATCGACGTTGCCGCCGACGTGTCCGGCGTTGTACTCGTCGCTCGTGGGGTAGCCGTACGACCCCCTCTCGTACCCGTACTGTCCCCACCACCATCCGATGTTGCCGTGTACTGCGTGCGCCCCGGTGTTCGGGCTCCAGTAGATCGAGCCGTTGTCGAAGACCTGACGGCGGCCGACCCCGTCGGGAAGGCCGAGTTCATCGCTGGTGGGACAGCCGAGGGACTGCCGCACACCGGGTGTCTGGGTGTACTCGGTCCAGATGGCGCCATCGACCGAGTGGGAGCCGCAGAAGGTTTCTGCGGACGCGGGGGTGGCCTGGACGCCCACCAGCAGGGAGGCACTGGTCGCACATGCGGCGAGTGTGGCAAGCAGCCGTGTAGCTGTTGGTCCGTTCATAACCAGCAGTATCTGCACACGCCCGGGACAGCCGGGCCACCGACGACACCGACCCCGCTTCCCACATGGCCGGGGTTCCCGTCAGGGGTGCTGCAGCACAAAGGCGGTGGCGTCGTCGCATTCGCTGACCAGAGCCCGCGCGTGCGGCGGCGACCAAGGCTTCGGTGAGGTTCTGCGGGGAGCCCTGGTGGGTCCGGCCTGGCTGCAAGCCCACCCAATGCTTTCACTCGAAGGGTGAATCTGCTGCGAGGGCCCCGACTTGACACTGCTGGTCGGGGCGCGGAGCCGCTGAAAAGTGGCGGCGTGTTGGTGGTGAAGCGCAGCGTCGTTGTCCGGCGAAGTCCTGCTGTCGCCCGTTATCAGCCGAGCGTGGTCCACATCCGTACTCGGCGGGCGGCACGCAGCCGCTCCATCCACGCCGCCGGAGTGGGGCTTTCCGCGGAGACCGCGTGTGGTGCGGCGGGTTCGTCGTAGGTCGGAGAAGGGCCCTCGGAAGGACCTGGCCGACCGGCTTCACGCAAGCAAACAATCGACAAGAACCCCCGTTAGGGTGAACTTGCGACTGCACCGGTCCTGCGAGGGAAGAGGTGTCCCAGATAGTCCCCGTACGGAAGGAGCAAAGCCGTGCCACAGAACGACTTCAACCAGGCATTGTCCGGGACGAGTCAGGAAGAGGACCTCGGATTCCTCACTAGTCCCCCTACTCGGGCTCTCGTGACCGCCGTCGACGGAGCCAAGGAGGGCGATCCCATCACCAGGGAGTTGAAGGTGCTGGCCAAGGAAGCCTTGGTGGTACTCCGGCAGGTGTCCGGAGAGTAGCCCGCACCCGCGTGTGCCCCGACCAGGCGGCCGGGGCACGCCAGCGTTGTCGGCGTAGTCAGCGGGCGTCCGTGTTGTGATCACGCGAGGCCGAGGAGCGCGAGGGGTCGGCGGGCGTCGCGAGCGTTGTGGCGGAGGTCCAGGGCGTCGCCGTCGATGCGGGCGAGCAGTCGGCGGACCGTTGCCTCCGACGGCACCAGCCGCCGAGGCAGCACCGGATCGGCGCGCACGCCGAGCCGTTCCAGCACATGCGGTGGCGCGTCCGCGATCCATTCGCCGACCGCCAGCAGAGAGGTGCCCCGGTCAGCACCGCGCACGCTGTCAGCGGGAGCACGACGGCCGGTTTCAGCGCCTGTGCGGCGGGCAAAGAGGGCCAGGTCCGGTCGTCTCCGCCGACTGCCAGGACGAGCTCGGCCGCTGTGTTCTCCACGAGGACCAGCGGATGTAACTGCGATGAGCGCGCCGGGGGATCTGGCCAGGAATCAGACCCGCCGCATCCGGTAGACGCAGGTCCGGTAGGGCATCTCGACGCTGTCGCGGCCGGCTAGGGCCGGGTCGGTGGCGGCCAACTCGCCGATCTCCCGGTCCAAGCGGGCCTGCTCGGCGGCGTCGGCGGTCAGGTAGGAGGAGCGGGACCGCACCAGGTCGATCAGCCGGTTCGTCGGGACGGTCACGGTGTGCTCGGTCAGGCCACGTTCGGGTTCGGTGAACCACGGTGTCACCGGCCCGTACTGCCAGGCACTTTCCAGGCCGTATCCCTCGTTGCCGACGATGCTGGAAAGCACGGCCACCCATGGGGTCCGATCGTCACGGATGTTCCACATCGCAGCGAAGACGCCGTCCTTGCGCAGCACCCGGTGAATCTGCGGCAGGGCGTCCTGCGGAGTGAACCAGTGGTATGCCTGCCCGACTACGACGGCGCCGACGGACTCGTCCGGCAACGGGATGTCCTCTGCGCTGCCGGCGAGCACCTGCGTGCCTGGGTGGCGTTCGGCGGCCACGACGCGCATCTGCTCGTCGGGCTCGACCGCGATCACCTCGTGGCCGATGGCGCGCAATACACCGGCCAGTAGCCCGGTGCCCGCCCCCAGGTCCAGGACGCGCACCGGCTTGGCGCCGATGGCCCAAGCGACCGCCCGCACCGGGTAGGCGGGCCGGATCGAGTCGTACAGGCGGGCAGCGGTACCGAAGGACAGCGCGGATGTGGACATGCTCGTGTGCGTACCCAGACCCGGTCGGCAATACCCGCGCGGCGCCAGTCAAGCACGCGCCGATGGCTGCGGGCCGCGTGCCTCGCTACCCGAGCGGTTGATGTTGGGGCACCAGCACAACCTGCACCCACCTGGAAGGACCCCTCACCCGACTTTGCCGAAGCCCTGGGCAACCGGCCGTCGAGTGGCATTGCTGACGACTACTACCGCACTGTGTGTCGCAGTCACAGAGAGCCACCGCCGCCGAACAGCTCCTCGCAGACTAACGCTCGAAACAGCGCGCAAACTACAAGTCGAAACCCCAGCTCGAAGACAACGGGCTCGCAAACTACCCATCGGAGTCACAGCCACAACCGCCCATACTGTTTCAGACCGAGCCGGAAAGGCACCCGTGGTGGTCGCAGTGATGGCACCCGCTGTTTCGGATCGGTCCGAAACCCGGGCGTCCATGCGGGTGCCAGCTCCCGCCGCACCGGCCGGGCGTCCCGCAGGTGGAAGCGGGTTGCGTGAGCTGATGGACCGTCGCTTGGCCCAGCAGACTGCGCCCGGCACCGGTCCCGCCGCGCTTACGGCGCCGAAGCGTGTGGAGGTCACCGTCCCGGCCGACCCGAGGCTGCGCCGACTGCCGGACACCGACGTCTCGATCGCCGTGGACCCGCGTGTGTTCGGCGACTGGTGGTCGCTGGCCGGCTGGACCGTCACCCCGAACGCGCTCCTAGTCCTGGGTGAGGGCCACCAGGTCGGCTGGGTCGAGCGCGGCCTGACCGGCCTCGGCGCCCCGGACAAATGGGTGGCGGTGTACGAGAACCACTTCATCGGCGACATCAACACCCAGGAAGCGATACTGCACGACACCGCCGAGCAAGCCGCCTTCACCGTCTACACCGCCTACCTGCAGAACCTCTGACGCGGCGGAGGTTGCCTCTGGGGTTGTGTCTGGAGCCGCGTCTGCGGGTTGCTACTCGGGGTTGCTAGTGGGGCTTGCTACTCGAGGTTGCTCCAGCCTCCGCCTTCGATGCAGCGTTCGTCCTGGTCAGGCCCGATTGTCCATAGGCCGGCGCGCGCCGGCATCTTCTTCCTGGGCCTCCCTGGCCGGAAGAACATCGCTCGCGGCGCACAGCACCTTGTGTGCCCCGGTACTCGCCCCGATCCGGCTCGGCAGCCCCCTCCGACGCGGCCGCGCCGGGCCCCGGATCGGCCCGATCCGACCGGCGCTACCGGCCCGCCGGGGCAGCGCTGCGGCACGCCACGCTGCCGTGGGCCGGATACCAGGTACATAAACCCGCTGACGCCTCCCAGGTCCCGGCATAGCCTGCTCGCGAGTCGGGCCGTGACGGCACGCCAGGTCCGGCTCCACACGGCCAAGGAAGGGAAGCCGGGTATGGCAAACATCGGGCAGAGGGATACGGCCCAACTGGTGGAGACGCTCAGCGAGCGCGCTGCCGTGAACGTCCGGCTGGTCCTGGTCGCGGACGCAGACCAGTGGAGGTTGCACCACGGCGCGGTGAGCCTGGATGAGAACACCGCATTGGTCGAGCGGGCCTGGCGCTACACCACGGCGGCCTTCCTCGAGCTGTTCCTGCCCGGTTCGACGGTCGCGGCGCTACTGCGGGGCGAGACACAGGATGTCCACGGCTTCAAGGTCGTCCCCGGCCCACCGCCTTCCGGCGCTGCCACCCACCGGCTGCGTGGGCAGCAGGAGTGGGACAGGGTGACCACGCGGTGGCCGCGGACCGAGTGGACTATCAGCCGGGACTACAACGCTCCCCAGTTCCGCTACGACGAGGTGTTGGTCGGAGACGGCCCGTCCTTTCTCAACTTCGACCAGGCGCTCAGCGCCTTCCTCTATCAGCGCCCGCACGACAGCAATGCGAACCGCTCTGACCTGTGGCGCATCGTCCTGCCGCAGCGCGCAGGGTGGTTTCCGCAGATCACCATCGGACCGGACCTGCTGACAGCCGTCGTCGACGGCGACGCGCTGGACGGCACAATGCTGGAGCTGAGCTGGCCGGCCGGCAACGAGGTCCAGCGCGTCAACGGCGCCAGCGCCCACAACTTCCCGCTGCCGCACGGCCTCGCGCACGACAGCCTGCTGATACTCCGCCGCGATGACCAGTGGCTGGACTGGCGCGCCTTCCCGGCGCCGATGTACGGCCGCGCCCGCGACGCCTCGGTTGTGTGGGAACAGCCCGGCCCTGAGCTCGACATCCTCCTGGCGGGCGGCGAAGGGCAGCACCTGGAGTGCAAGCGGGAGGTCCCGGAGGGCGAGTCCCGCAAGAAGATGCTCAAGACCATCGCGGCGTTCGCCTCCCTGGACGGCGGCACCATTCTGATCGGCGTTCAGGACGACCTGCAGATTGTGGGCCTGCCCGAAGGCCAGAGCGTCGACAAACAAATCCTCCAGGTCGTGAACATGATCCGGGACAACTTGGAGCCCGTGCCGCCATACACCACCCGGGTGATCGACCACGACGGGAAGAAGGTCCTGGCGATCGAGGTAGCCGGCGGCGGGCAGATGTACGCCTACCGCAACGGCCAGCGCTCGGAGTTCTACCTCCGCGTCGGACCGAACACCCCGCCAGCACGCCACCACGAGATCGCCGCCGGATTCCGCCAGACCCGGCAGTGACGTTCTGAGGATCCCAGCCACACCAACCGGTGCGACGCGTGTGTGGGGCTGCGCACAGACGTCTGGCAGCGGTTCGGTGACCCCCGTGCGATCGGCTCGCATCTCGGCGCCGTGGCCGTCGCCCCGTCGGCTCCAGCCAGGTCGACGCCCTGGCGATGCTGTTCCTGACCCGACAACAGGCCTGGTCGACCGTCTGGTTGTCAGCTTGTCAGGGCTGATCGGTACGGTCGGCGCCTTCGTGCATGTAGTAGGGGAGGGCACATGAACATCAGCATGGTGCGCGCGGCGCTCGGACCGGAGAGCCCGGACAAGGTGACCGGGTCGGGCATTTACGTCTGGGTGGATGCGGGCGTGCCTGAGCAGCCGGTTCTGTACATCGGGAAGTCGGGCACTGTGGCCAGGCGGACGAGCAACGAGAGCACATGGACCGAGCAGTTCCGAGACGCACGTCGCCGCGGAAACACGTTGTGGTACTCAGCTGGCTGCGGGCTCTCGCCAGTCCTAGCGGCCGCCGTGGACCCGCAGGTGTTCATGTGGGCCCTCGGGAAGGACGACGCGGCAGCCACCGAGACGGCGTTGATCCGCTTGGCCGCGATGACCGGCGGCACACCGCCCGCCCAGGGAGGGGGCTGGGACTGGGGCCGTGGAGACCAGGCGGTGAACCCGAATCCGGTGCACCTACTACTGAACCGCTGGTTCGAGGACGACCACATGGTGCGTCGGACCGCAGAATCCAGCACGTGATGCGCTACCGCCTTGCTGACCCGCCCACGGCTCCGGGTGGGCCAGCAAGGCGATGTCAGCGACCCCGGGGACGTGCGCTCAGGTTGTCGGCGAAGGTGGCAAATGACGACACCCCGGACCAGGCGCCGACGGGGCCCACCAGTTGCTGCGCGGCGGGGCCTCGGTCGGGTGGATCAACCCGCTGCCCGAAGGGTCGTGGGGCCTTGCCGGCTGGATCGCGGTGCTGCACCTGGACGGTCGCCGGGCCATGGTCGTGACCGACGACCTCGGCCGGCCCCGGACGCACCGCGAGCCCGGCGAGGCGCTGGACGCGCTTCACCGCGCCCACGTCGAGAACCTGGCGCCGACCGCGCCGCGCTTGGCCTTCAAACGCCCGACCGGCTCGAGCATGCCCAGCGCGCGGCCTCGGTGTACCGACTCGTTCCCTTGCGCTCGGCGACGGCCTGGTCTACCTCACCTGGCCCGCCAACCCGGGCATCCAGGAACTGCAGCGTGGCGGCCGCCCGGTCGGCTGGATCGAGCTGTACGACGTCGAGCGCGGCACCTGGATCGCCCTGATCGACAGCAGCATCGTCTCCAACGCGGCCAGCGGCGAGCCGCTGCGCTGTGCGAGTGCCGGCGAAGCGCTCGCCCTGCTGCGCTTGGCGATCGGGCAGCGCCTCGTCCGCTGGTAGGGCCGCCGTGTCCGCGCCCCGCCGGCTCGTTGGTTGGGCCGTGATTACGCCCCCGATGGTCGGCGGGAGCAGAGCCGGCACCCTGGGCAGGGGGCAGTTCCTAGGCCCATAGCAGAGCGCGGGGCCCGGTGGCGGGGTTTCCGGCTGAAACGTAAATGTTCTGACGGCTCATGGGAGCGAACGCTGTGCCGGGAGCCTGCGGCTTTCGTCAGGATGCCCACTTTGTCCGTCCGGCGGGCGTGGTTGCGCTGCCGAGCGTGTGTTTAGGGTCGCAGTCAGTGTGCAGGGCGGCCGTCTGGGTGGGGATCCTGCCGACGCCCCGCACACCGTCACTGACGAACCCGAGACCGAGGAGCACGCATGTTCGCTCTCCGCAGGCCCCGTACGGGAAGGCACCGCCGTGTGGCGGGCACCCGCATCGACGACGGTAGCAAGCCGCGTCCCGGCACCGCCGTCGCCACCGCAGCCGTGAACCGGGTGGGAAATTCCGAGTTCGGGTGGGTGCCGCCGCGCTGTGCCTGCCGCCTTTCGGTGCCCGCACCGCGCATTTCGCACCGCTCCAGTGTGATGGCGGCCGCCGCGATCCTGGGGGCATTGGTGTTCGTGGCCGCTGGCCAGCGCCGATACCGCAGGCACTGAGCCGGTGCCGGGGGCGTCGGCTGACAGCGCCCCCGGCACCGCTTGGCCGCCGCCTGCCGGACGCGGTCCGCACCTGCCGCGTCCGGCGCCCCGAACCGCCGTCATCTGTCCACTCCACCACGCCCGGAGTCCCTCGATGCTCCCTTCGACCTGCCCACGCTGCGGCACCCGCCGGGGCCCTGGCACCCCCAGCACGTCCTGCTGCCAGCCCGCCCCTGGTACCCGCCCCGCCAGCCTGGCTGGGCGCGCCTCCGAGGCCTTGGCCCCGGACCAGGCCCTTATCGCGATCGCCCGTGACATGCGGGAGGACCTGGCGCACCTGATCCGCCTACTCAGCGCGCCGACCCCCACTCAGGACGGCCAGGCGCAAGAGTTGCTGCGGACCGCGATGCGGATCGAGGCCAGGGCTCCGGCGCTGATGGCCGGCACCGTCGGGCACGCCCGTCGACGCCGCATCACCTGGTCCGGTATCGGCACGGTGCTCGGCATCGTTGAGCACACCGCTCGCCGCCGCTACCGGCCCGAGTACATCGAGCGCCGCGTGCGCACCTTCACCCGGGCCGGGGCGTCCCGCGAGCGGAACGAACGCATCGACCCGCCCGGGCAACTGTTCGCCGCCCCGGGCTTGCTCAGCCCGCACCCGGTCGGCACACGCCTCCAAGACCCGTCGACAGCACCAGCACTACCGTCACCACCGCTACCTGCCGCCGCCTCACGCCCAGCGCTGAACCGACTGGCCACGGAGCTGTCGATGATGGTGCGCGCCACCGGGATCAGCCAGTGCCAGGTCGCCAGCCTCGCCGGCATCTCCGCCTCCTACCTGTGCAAGGTCCTCCAGGGCAGAGCACTGCCCACGTGGGAGACCACAGCCTCCATCGTCCGGGCATGCGATGCGGACCCCGCCTTGGTGCGCGTGCTGTGGGAGCGCGAGCGGCTGCGTGAATACGACCGCGGCCCCGCTCCCGCTTCGCCAGGCCCCGGCAACGACCTGAAGGCGGGCGACGCATTGCGGGCGCTGCGGGCCGGTATCGCGACACTGCACCTGAGGGCGTGCCACCCCAGTGCCGAGCAGATCGCGGTGTTGGCCTACGGGCGTCTCACCCCCGAGGAGGTCATCGCGATTTCCCGTGACGAGTGTCCCGACTGGGAGCAGCTCACCCATTTGATCAGCGCGCTCGGCGGCGACAGCGCGTTCTTCCGCCCGCTGTGGGAGGCGGCCACCCGAGCACACCCGCCCTCATACCGCCATGTGGCCAGCCGCAGGGCAGCGCCGCTGCCTTTCAATGGGTCGCCCGCCGTCGATGCGGTGGCGTAGTCCAAGGTTCGCGCCGGATGGTCGCCGACCCCAGTCCGGACGGGTGGCGGCGGGTGTTGCCGGTCCTGGTCCAGAGAGCACAATCACCCTGACGGCCTGGTTGTCTGCCTGAACCGGCACGAGCCCGCAAGTCCGGCCTGGGCCCGCGGGACCACCGGCGGTGCAAGGAGCGGGCCGGCTCCCGTGCGGGTGTGTGGTGGAGGACGGCGAGGAATCCGGCGAAGCGCTGCGCCGGGAACTGCGCGAGGAGAGCTCGGCCTCGACCTGGCGGTGCTGCCCGCGCCGCCGGTGCTGCGCTACCTCCAGACCCGGCGCTCGGGCGAAGACGAGCCGTTCCGGTGTCGGCCTTGGTCTTCATCACCCACCTGCCCGACGAGCGCAGTCGCCCGCACCGAGCAGTGGACCGCGACCTGGCGGCCCAGCCAACTCGTTTATGTGATGCGCGTCACTGTACATTGCTCCTGATGACAGTCTGCTCACATGAGTGCTGCCGGTTTGCTGTCGGCAAGTGCGAATAGTCAACTGCCGGTGATTACGGAAGCGTGCAGTCCATATCTCTGCCCTTTAATCGATGGTGATCTGCCGATTTCTTTGCGTACCCTTGCATCGGTTCGCGGATGGACCGCGTATATCGATCCGGGGGGATCATGAACAGGAAAATCGGAACAATGGCCTTGGCCAGCCTGCTGGTGGGGGTCATGGCAGGAATTGCGGCACCCGCCAGCGCCAAGACGCCCGCCCATTCGACCCGCTCGGCACAGCGAATGGATCTCACGGAGGTCTCTGCGACCTCGATTGGCCCGGTGGTGTCGGGAGCCGCCGAGGTTTCGCTGTCCGACGGCCAGACGATCTCGGTCCCCGAGGCTGCCCTGAAGTACATCAAGGTGCGTCCGCAGACCGGGGCCGCTCCTCGAAATACGGTGTGGGGCAACTGCGGCAGTTCCTGGGTCTATGAGAGCGGGAATGAGCAGAGCCGGGGAATCTGGCTGGAGGCCGGTTTCTCCATCACCATCGGCAGTCCGATCGTGGAGTTTATCTGGAGCGTCCAGCTGACCGACGGTGGGGGTGCGAGCTACAAGAACTTCCATGGAACTTCGCCAACGTCCAGTTACTGGAATAACGAACAGTACGTCTACGGTCTCACTCCTGGTCCCGCGTCGGCCCAGGTGACCGCCGGCAGTTTGGTCGCCCTGGCGAATGGCGACGTCTGCACGAATAACACTCCGTCGGACAACACGGTGATCAACCCATAGCATCCGGTTCATTCGACACCGAGCTTGGTGCCCGGCCGGAATCAATTCCGACCGGGCGCGCCCCATTGAAAAGAATATGATAGGAGCAGGGTCGTGATTTTCGGCAACGACGCAGGTCACCCAATTCTCCGCACCCGGGAGGCGCTCACATCTTTCGCCGGGCGCATCGCAGTTACCGGAACGGTCCCCGCTGGTGCGACCCCGAAATATGGATTCCAGGGCGTCGATGATGTGATCACGTCAGTAGACGTGATCTACCATTCTGAGCCGTCGGGCCAGCAGTTGCTGATCCGGACCACCGGGCGTTCGTCCTCTATCAGGACCCGAATCTGGTCGATCGAAAGCCCGGCCACCATCATGACTAATTACATCATCAATCGGGAGCGTGGAAATATCTCCGACCAGATGCGAGAGCACATCTCGACATTGGAAGTCCGCGACTGTCTCGTGTCGCTGGACGGAGTCCAAACTCCCGCCAAGCGGATCGACGCGTATGGATACTCTGCGTTTCAGGCCGAGTGGGGTGAACAGAGCGTGCTGTGTGTGGGCGCAACCCCGACTGTGGACCAGTTGACGCTTTGTATGGCAGAAGTGGTCGATCTCCCGTAGTGACCGGTTGGGTGTCGGCTGAGGAAGCCACCGCCGATTCCCCGCGGCCCCACTTCCTCACGGCAGACTCCGCCGCTAGCCCAGCTACCTTCGGACTTCCCGGCCCTGAGGCCGGGAAGACTACCGCCGTGACTGACACCAACTTGTTTCAGCCTGGCGTCACCGCGATCCGCCGCGATGTCCACGCCGACCGGGTGTGGACCGCGATGCCGCAACGGGTGATCGACGACACCGGCCACGTGGTGACCCTGGCCTACTGGCCGGGGATCGAAAGCCTGGCCCCGACGACATGGATCACCTCCACGCGCACCGGTGACGACGCCACCCGCCAGCAGGGCCTGGCAGACCTGGCGGCCGGCACCTGGACCCTGGACCACTACCGCTGGACCGGCACCGCACTGCTCTCGTACTTCCTCGCCGGCGAGTGGTTCTCCGTGCACTGCTTCCAGGACGCCAGCACCCACGAGCCCCTGCGCTGGTACGTCAACTTCGAGCACCCCTACCGGCGCCGCCCCGGCCTCGGCGTCGACACCATGGACCTCGCCCTCGACCTGGTCATCACCCCCGACCTGTCGGGCCACCACTGGAAGGACACCGAGGAGTACGCCCAGCTGCGCCGCCTCGGCGTGGTCGACGACTACGTGGGCCGCCAGGTCGAGCAGGCCCGAGGCCGGGCGATCAGTATGCTGGACGACCGCACCCGGGCCGTTCGCCGACGGCTGGCCGACCTGGGCACCGGATCCTTCCTGGCCGCTGCCGACACTGCCGCCCGGCGCCGACGAAGCGGCCACGGCAGCGACCCGTACCGGCCATGACGAGCAGCGACACGGGAAGCGGGCCGGTCCGCGTGCGGGCGTGCGCGGTCCTGCTCTACGACGGCCGCCTCTGCCTGATCCGCCGCCAGCGCCCGGCCGGAGTACAGCTCTCCCTCCCCGGCGGCGTGGTCGAGGACGGCGAGGACGCCACTGAGGCGCTGCGCCGGGAGCTGCTCGAAGAACTCCGCCTCGACCTGGCCGTGCTGCCCGACCCGCCGGTGCTCCGCTTCGTCCAGGACCAGAGCACCCCGCGGCCAGACGAGGACGAGCCGTTTCGGCGCCGGCGCCTGGTCTTCACCGCCCACCTGCACGAGGACCTGGTGGCCGCCGTCGCCCAGGCCGAGCAGGACGACCCCGACCAGGCGCCGGTGGTGTGGCTGCCGATGGCCGACGCGGCCGGCCTCCACCTGTACCCGGCCATCGGCGCCGTCCTCGGCCAGGCCGCCCGGACCGACACCGCCACCGGCCCGCTGCTGCTCCCGGCGATGACCGGCGCGTCCTACCAGTGGCGCTGACGGCCCGCGCGCACGTCTGTGACTGTGCTTCGTATTTGGCCAAAGTTTTCAGGGCAGTTGGCCAGGCTGTACGCCGGCCTGGAACCGCGTGACGTTCAGCAGGAAGTGGCGCCTGGTCCGGGCTGCTGTTGCGCTGGCGAAGCCGCGGGGAGTGCGCGCGGCTCCGGGCAGTACGGTGACTGATCGAACCGCACCACCCCATGGAGGAGACACCGTCATGGTCCACACGGCCATCACGCGCCTTACGGCCCTGCTCGGAGAGCTGAGCACCCCGGGCGACACCGTGGACTGGGACGGGCTGGCACAGACCACAGGCCTGCGCCTACCCGCCGACTGCCGGGACTTCGTCACGCTCTACGGCGGCGGCGAGCTGGACGAGTACCTCGGCGTCAGCACGCCGCCGGTAGCTGGCTCCCCGTACGGCGACCTCGTCGACGGACTGGACTTCGACCCGAGGGAGGAGCCGGTGCCCCCTGCTGGGACCGCCTCAGAGGACATGGAGGAGAGGAGGCTTCTCCCCTTCGCGAGGAGCGCCACTGGCGAGGTGGCCTTCTGGCTCTGCGACGCCCGGGACCCGGACAGCTGGGACGTCGTCGTATTCAAGCGCCAGCCCCTGTATGGGGAGGAACGCTGGATCCGCTTCGAGGCAGGCTTCGGCGACTTCCTCCTCGGCACGCTCGGCGGCACACTGCCGAACCCGTTCAGCGCCAAAGACTTCGCCGAGCCCCCGCACGCCTACCGCAACTGGCGGCAGCCGCTGTGACTCACACGGTGTTCACGTACAGCTGCCGGTGGCCTGGTCACAGACGACGGATGCCGCGCTGACATGACAGTTGGCCTGCTGAGTTGTCCCGTCGCAGTGCAGTTGTCCGTGGATCTTGCCGTGGGCTGCAGGCTTGCCAGGTTGGTTGAGAACCGTTCGTCCCGGCGTTCTCAATAGAGCTGGCTTCTGCAGAATGTCGCGTTCAACGGTGTGGCAGGGCGGAGAGCTGGCACCTGGGATCGGTGATGCACGCCGTTCAGCTTGCGACCTGCTTCGAGGGGAAGTCGGTGCTGAGAGTGACCTCCCGCCAGCCGTCGAAAGTGGTTTTGAGGGAGTCGAGCTTGGCGGTGGCGATGTCGTATGCGGCCTTTCCCAGCAGCAGGCGCAACGGTGGCTGTTCGGCCGTGATGGCGTCGATGATGGCTTGGGCGGCGCGTGCTGGGTCCCCGGGCTGGTGGCCGTAGGTGGCCAGGGTGCTGGCGCGCCGGGTGCCCGCGGTGGGGGCGTAGTCGTCGATGGTGGTGGCGGACTGGCGCATGGAGGGCCCGGGCCAATTGGTGCGGAATGCGGCGGGTTCGACGATCGTCACCTTGATGCCCAGGGGGGCGACTTCGGCGGCGAGTGACTCGGAAAGGCCTTCCACGGCGAACTTGGTGGCGTGGTAGTAGCCGGTGGCGCCGAAGCTGAGCAGGCCGCCGAGTGAGGAGATGTTCACGATGTGGCCGGCGCGGCGGGCGCGCATGCCCGGCAGGACGGCCTTGGAGGTGTTGGCCAAGCCGAAGACGTTGGTGTCGAACAGGGCGCGGATCTCGTCGTCCTCGCCCTCTTCGACGGCGGCGAGGTAGCCGTAGCCGGCGTTGTTGACCAGGACGTCGATCTTTCCGAAGGCGGTCTGTGCCTGGGTGACCGCCGTCGCGATCTGCCGGGAGTCGGTGACGTCCAGGGGCAGTGGGAGGGCGCGTTCGTCGTGCCCGCGGATCACGTCGGCGACCGTGCGGGGGTCTCGGGCGGTGACCACTGCCCGCCATCCGCGCTCCAGCACGGCGGTGGCCAGTGCCCGGCCCAGGCCGGAGGAGCAGCCGGTGATGAACCAGACCGGCAAGTCAGGGGAGCTCATGCGGAGTGTGCCCTTCGGTTGGAGTGTCGTGGAGATCGGTGAGGGTGAAGCTGCCGAGCAGGGCCAGTGACTGCTCGGCAGCGGTGCCGGGTTCGGCTCGGTAGACGACGAGGTGCTGACCGGGGGCGCTGTTGACGGAGAAGGTCTCGAAGCCCAGGGTGAGGTCGCCGACCAGCCGATGGTGGAAGCGTTTCGTCGAGGCCGTTTTGGCTCGTACCTCGTGGCGCGCCCACATGCGTGCGAAGTCGGGGCTGCGCACGGACAGTTCGCCTACCAGCTCCTGCAGCCGCCGATCGTCCGAAGCGGGATTGGCGGCTCGCAGCGCGGCCACGCACCCCTGCGCGATGACGGCCCAGTCGCGGTAGAAGTCCCGGGCGGCCGGGTTGAGGAACATCGCTGTGATCAGACCGGAATCGCTGCCAAGCCACGAGAAGAGAGCCTCGCCGAGGGAGTTGACGGCTAGCAGGTCGAGGTACCGGCCGTAGACCAGAGCCGGTGTGTCCGCCCACATGTCCAGCAAGGCCACCAGCTGCGGGCCCGCGTACTCCCGGACGGGCTCGGAGCGCCAGGGTTGCGGCGGATCGACCAGCGCGCGCAGGTAGGCGGCTTCCTCGTCCTTCAACAGCAGGGCGCCCGCCAGAGCCCGCAGGACCTGGGGCGAGGGATTGCGTTCGCGTCCCTGTTCCAACCGCACGTAGTAGTCGGTGCTCACCCCGGCGAGGACCGCGATCTCCTCGCGTCGCAGACCGGGAGTACGGCGCGCCCCCGCGGGCATCTCGTGGTCCTCGGGACGCACCAGTGCGCGCCGGGCCCGTAGGAACTCACTCAGCCGGTTCGTGTGCATGGCCACCAACGTAGGGGCAAGCGGCACAACGAAGGTGGCCCTGCCACACCCACCCGGTCGGCCCAATCAACAGCTACCGGAGGCCGAGCCAGGTACGACAGAACCGACCCGACGTACGGGGTAGCCGTCGCCGCTCAGGCCGCGACGCAATGAGAATCCGCCAGCACGAACGAGAAGCAGTGAGAATCCGACAGGCACAGTGCGACAGGACATGAGTCACACCAGACTGGCCAAACAAGCCAGGAAAGGTTGGCCAACTACGAAGCAAAGTCACAACGTCGCAGTCGGCCCGGCGGAAGATTGTCGGCGCCGGGTGAAAAAGCTGGTTCTGGATCACTTGATCCAGAACCGAATTTCAGCCGTTGCCGACAAGGAGTCGGTGCCGGTCTCGATGATGGTGGCGTTGAAGGTGAGGCGGTCGATGACGGCCGCGCAGAGGTGGGGGTCGGTGAAGGTCTTGCCCCAGCCGAACGACTTGTTGGAGGCGGTGGTGACGCTGTTCTTTTCCTCGCGTTCGGCCGGCGCCTGGGAGAGCGGTCCGGCGTCGTGGCGGTGGAGTCTCATGGAGCCGGGTTCGTCGATGTGCTCGTCAGTCCTGGGGAGCGTCGGGCTCCTGGTCCGGGCCTTGCGCGCGTAGCCGCCGCACGTGCTCCAGTGAGTCGCGCAACTCTCCTAGCCAGTCCTGTGAGTGGCGTTGTACCAGTTTGACGCACCAGCCGAGTGCGTCGCTGCGGCTGCGGGCGACGCCGGCCTCCACCAGGGTGTCGAGTACCTGCCGTTCGGGCTGGCGCAGTCGGGTCATCACCGGTGCTGCGACGGTGGTGAACAGTGCCCTGGCGCCGTCGCATTCGGCGCCCCAGGAGACTTTGCGTCCGAATCGGTGTTCGGCCTCGCGTGCGACGGTCATCCGTTCGCTCCTGGTGCGTTCGCGGAATTCGGCGAGTCGTCCTTCCACGGCTGCCGCCCGCTCTGCCCGGGATGCCTCGGCACTGATTTCCGGGGCCGGGATTCGGCCGATGACGGTGATCTCCTCGCGGTCCACGGCGACCTCGACCAGCTCGGTGTAGAGCCCGTCGGGGAGCCGGCCGGTGAACCAGCCGCGCAGTGCTTCCTGCTCTGATGTAATCATGTAATCAACATTACGCCGTGCCTGAGTGATGGCAAGGTGGAGCGCGCAGGCGTTCGCCCTGCGGGCGCCCCGCCCCGCGCCGGCAGTGCCAGGCCGTTCTCCGCACCACCAGACCCGGCTCGGCCGGCAGTGCCGGGCTTCGGCCAGGTCGGCCATCCTGTAGGAGTCGTGCGCCGAGCTGAGCCGGTGCGGCTTGCCCGGTGACGGCGAGGCCTTCGGGTAGTCCCTGGCCGCCGTCCTCGACGCCCTTCCCGATCGGCGACCTTGCCACGGTCGCCGAGGCGATCACCGGCTACCGCCGCCACCTGGCCCTGTGCACCGTCGAGCACGCGATGGTCTTCCTGGCCGCACCCGTCGGCGGCCGGCGGTGGGCCCCGGCCGCCGGAGTCTTCGTTCGGATGCGTGCCGCCGGCGGTGACCGGTGGCAGACCAACCCGAACAGCGGTGGCCGGGTTCGCTGCGCGTCTCCACTTCGATGCGGCCGAGCAGGCCCTGGCCGCGCTGCACCCCGGCGAACCGGACGCGGTCGAGTGGTTCGTCGAACGTCCCGCCCTGTACGGGAGTCCCGGTGGTCGGGCCTGTCGGCTCTGAGGCCCACGACACTGCTCACCGGGCACCCCGGGCCGCTGCCCGCCCGGGGCGCCCGGATGGGGTCTACGCCCGTGCTGACGTGCCGGGGCTCGATCGGCGGCCAGGCGGGCTCGAAGCTGGAGCTGGGGGGGTGTCCATTCACCTCCACCCACGCTCGCGAGTACATGTACCAGTACGAGCGCAGCGGCCGCCACGCCTCCGGCCCCTTGTCGCCCTTCGACTGGTTGCTGACCGCCGTGAAGCAGGCTGGAGGTGTCAGAACCGGACCGGCAGTGCCAGCAGCCCCCGGGCGCGCATCGACGGGCGGTGCCGGATCGGGCCGGCCGCCTCGTCGAGGGTCAGGGCCGGGAAGTGGGAGAGCAGCGCGGACAGGGCGATCTCGGTCTCCAACCGGGCCAGCGGGGCGCCCAGGCAGTAGTGGATGCCGTGGCCGAGAGCCAGGTGCGCGGTGTCGCGACGGGTCAGGTCGAGCCGGTCGGGGTCGGTGAACTGGGCCGGGTCGCGGTTGGCGGAGGCGAGTGCGAGCAGCACGGTCTCGCCCGCCGGTACTCGCACGCCGCCGATCTCGACGTCCTCGCGCGGGAACCTGCGGATGGCCAGCGGGGCGGGTCCGTCGAACCGGGCGAACTCCTCCACCGCTGGGCCGATCAGCGCTGGGTTGGCACGCAACTCGGCCAGCTGCTCGGGGCGTTGGAGCAGGGCGAGGACGGCGTTCGCGATCAGGTGCACGGTGTTCTCGTAGCCGGCGAAGAGGATCAGGAACGCGAGCGAGGTCAGCTCGTCCTCGCTGAGGCGGTCGCCATCCGTGGCGGCGCTGGTGCTGGTTCCGGTCTCTGTGTCGCGGACCGTGATCAGGGCGGAGAGAAGGTCGTCGCCGGGATCGGCCCGCTTGCGGGCGATCAGCGCGGTGAGGAACCGCAGCAGTGCCACCACGGCCGCCTTGGCGTCCTGCGGCCGCTCCGGGTCGGGGGCGACCAGGGCGTCGGTCCAGCTCCGGAAGTCGGGGCGGTCGTCGACGGGGACACCGAGCAGATCGCAGATCACCGTGATGGGCAGCGGTGCGGCGTAGCCGGCGAGCAGGTCGGCCCGGCCGAGCAGTTCGATCTCGGTCAGCAGCTGGTCGGCGATCCGCTCGATGGACGGACGCAGCAGCTCGACCCGCCGGGGAGTGAACGCCCGCGAGACCAGGCGACGGATCCGGGTGTGGTCGGGCTGGTCCATGTTGAGCAGATTGGCATCGAGCGCGGGCGGCAGCGAGAAGCCCCGGTAGTTGCCGGGCAGGGCGTGGCGCCGGTCGAGGGCGAGCCGGGGATCGGCGAGCGCCTCTCGGACGTCGACGTAGCGGGTGACCAGCCAGACCGGCAGGCCGTCCGGTCCGGCGATCCGGTGCACGGGGCCCGCCTCGCGCAGCGCCGCGAAGCCGGCGTGCGGGTCGCTGCGCAGCAGCGCGGCGGCCTGCTCGACCGGGGAGGCGACAGCTGAGGCCAAGTCAGGAGTGGACATCCCGCCAGCCTATGTCCCGCCGTCATCGGCGAGCCGACCCGGCCTGGGGCCGCCCCCCGCTGCGCTCCCAGGCCCAGGATCTCAGCGGGCTGCGCGACCCCTGCGGAATCGCCGCCGAGCTGCAGCGCATCTCCCGTGACCTGGCCACCGACCCAGCGGGTGCCATCGGCAGCGCCAAGCAAACCCGCCAGGCCGGTCCGGCCGGGGAGAGCATCGGTCAGCGGCGGGGTGTCCGGCCGGGTGGGGCGATGCGCGCCTTCGCGGCCACCAGATCGAGGTCCTCGTCGATCCCGACCGCCAGCAGCAGGTCCTGCTGATCGGCTACCTGCGCGCCCCGCCCGCCCATCCAGTCTCCCGGACCATCACCGAGAACAGCCGCTCCGCCGACGGCCGGTCGGCGCGGTGAACCGGCGGCCGGCATGCCGGGCAGCCCCACCTCCGTGCTCACCACCGCCCTCACCCCGCTGCTCCTGGCCCTGGCCGCCTCCGTCGTCGGCCCAGGGCCCTGCGCTGAGTCCCCTGTCCACGTGGCACGACCGGCAAGGTCGCTCGTCCGTGTTGTTTCGTGACGACTGGCTTGTTCGTGGCCGATGGTGTGAGCTTGCTCCGCTTTGACGGACACCGTTGGTGCGGTGGTCAGGCCGCCAGCACGGTCTCGTACTCGGCAGGACTGCGGTAACCGAGGCTGCTG
>NZ_JARZAH010000048.1:0-57646 GCF_029892145.1 Kitasatospora sp. GP30 | reverse complement strand
CGGATGCTCGGAAACGGGCCAGTCCGGTTCGGAGGGAGGCCGAGCGGAAAAGGGCCTGCACCGGCAGGCACCTCGCCGCTCGGCCGACCCTACCCGCACCCTGCTCGACGAGTGGGCCTATGCCCGGCCCTACCGCAGCGAGCAGGAGCGACGTGACGCATTCCCTGCCTGGCTCCACACCTACAATCACCACCGCGGACACACCGCACTCAGGGGAAAGCCTCCCGTCAGCCGCGTCCCCAACCTCACGGGTCAGTACACCTAGCCGATCGCCCGAGCCGGTCGCCGTCTGACCGATCGTCATATTCCACTGGACGGCATATGCCGCTCACCGATATATATAGGCCCATGGTTGAACGCTCCATGCAGGAGCCCACGCTGCTCCTGCTCACCGCGCTGGCCGATGCCCCCCGGCACGGCTATGCCCTCATCCAGGAGATCGCCGCCATCTCCGCCGGCCGCGTCACGATGCGCACCGGAACCCTCTACGGGGCCCTGGAGCGGCTGCTCGGCCAGGGCCTGATTCGAGTCGAGAGCGAGGAGATCGTGGACGGCCGCGCCCGCCGCAGCTATGCGCTCACCGACTCCGGGCGGCAGGCGCTGGCCACCGAGGCCGACCGGCTGCGCGCCGTCGCCACCGAGGCGCAGCGGCGACTCTCGGTCCGTCCCCGCCCGCAGACCCGAGGAGCGTTCGCATCATGAGTGACCGCATGCTGCGCCTGGCGCTCCGACTGCACCCGGCCGCCTACCGGCGCGAGTGGGGCGGGGAGATCGAGGCGGTCTTCGCCGACACCACCGCCGGCGCGGGCCGCTGGGCCACCACTCGCGAACTGCTCGACCTGGCCGGGCACGGGATGCGCGGCCGGCTCGGTCTCGGCTCCGCAGGCCGTCCCGCCCGGATCGCGGCCATCGCGGCACCGTTCGCGGCCGGGGCGGCGACCGGTGCCACCCTCGTCAACCTCTATGTGACGTTCATTCGGGGGCTGATCTACGGCGGTCCGATCACGTGGCCGCTCGTACCCTGGGGACCGGCCGGCCATCACCCGCTTCGCATGGCGGGTGAGCTCGTGTGCCAGTTCAGCGAGTTGCTCTTCCTGGTGGCTGCGTTCGCGGCACTGTTCGGGCGCTGGTCGCTCAGCCGGCTGCTGGCGCCGTTCGCCGTGCTCACCGCGGTGGCGGGTTCCTCGATGCAGCTGCTGCCGATGCCCGGTCCGGTCGAGCGCCTGCCGATAGACCTGTTCGTGCTGGTGGGCCCGCAGACGATCTGGGCCGCGACCGTGTTCGCCGCTCCGCGTGACCTGCTCGGCCCGGCCAACTGGCGTCGCACCGTCGCGCTGTTCGCGGGCCTGCTGCTCGCGGGGCCGCTGCTCTACCAGTTCATGGTCGGCGAGCCCTTCACATCCATCTGGCTCTTTGTGGATCCGCAGTTGCTCCTCGCTGTTGTGGCTACCTTCGAGGTCGCCCTGGTCACCGCCGGGGCGCTGGCGCTGCGCTGGGATCGCCTCGGCCTGGCGGCAGCGGCGGTGGCCGGTCTGCCGGTCGGCGTACTGGGACTGCTCACCGTGGCGGCCCACCCCAACCCGATCGCCCTGACCGCGGCCGCGCTCACCCTCGGTGTGATGATCGCGGCCCTGCTGATCGGCCGACGCGGCCGGTCGACGGAGCGCGGGCCGAGCGCCCCGACGGCGATGGGCTGACACCGGGTCGCCTGATGAGGTGGCCAACCCTCTGAGAGAGTGGCACGGTAGCTTTTCGGGGCGCGCGGGTCAGCCTGCGCGCCCCTAAGGCATGCCCCTTCGCCCGACCTGGACGGTCCGCCGCCATGACCTCACCCGCCCGCCCGCGCCCCTGGGCCCGGGTCCGCCCCGTACTCGACGCCATCTGGGCCTACCCGCGCCGCTCTCCGCTGACCGTCGCCTATGTGTGCCTGCTGCTGGCCACCCACGCCTGGGTGGAGTACGGCATGACGGCCGACCGCTCAGCGGAACTGCTGCGCTACTTCAGCACCAACCTGGACAACCTGCACGACCATCCGGTGTCCGCGCTGCTCGGCAGCGCGCTGTTCTTCGACGGAACGCTCACCGATGTCACCTCGGTCGGTTTCGGGGGCACCTTCATCACCCTGGGGCTCGGCGTCTGCGGCTGCCTGGCCTGGGCGGAGCGGCGCTGGGGCGGGCTGCGGGCGGCCGGAATGTTCCTCCTGGGGCACATCGGGGCCACTCTGCTGACCGCCGTGGTGATCGCCGTGGCGCTGCGGCACGGCTGGTATCCGCCGAGCGTGCGGCAGGCCGACGACTACGGCATCAGCTACGGCGCGCAGAGCGTGATGGCGGCCGCGACGATCGGACTGCCGCGCTGGAGCCGGCTGCCGTGGGTGCTCTTCGTGCTCGCCTGGCCGTTCGGTGGCGGTGACGACTGGCCCGGGCCGCTACCGGAGTTCAGCACCATAGGCCATCTGCTGGCGGCGGCGCTGGGGTTCGCCCTGCTCGCGGTCGGGCCGGTGGCCAGGAGGTCGCGCGGCTGGCGTCCCGTGTGAGGTGCTCCCGGCGGCCGGTGGCGCTCCGAGTAGCCTTCTGTGACGGGAGAGAAGGTGGTGGGAGATTGCGTCGGGCCCCGAAATGCGCTAGTCACACTGAGCCGCGAGCCGCGAGCCGCGAGCCGCGAGCCGCGAGCCGCGAGCCGCGAGCCGCGAGCCGCGAGCCGCGAGCCGCGAGCCGCGAGCCGCGAGCCGCGAACGCCGCTGACGGGTTGTATGCGATCCTGTCGTCGGGTGGCGGAGGGTTGCGGTGATGTCCGATAGGCGGATCCTCGTCCCGGTCGGCCCGGAGGCCTGGCGGTGGCGAACGTTCAGCGGCGAGCGGACCCTGGTGGTCGCCGCGCGGACGGTCACGTCACTGGTCCGGGTCCTGGACGTGCTTCCGGCGGTCGTGCCCGACGACCCCCGGGTGGCCGTGGTCTTCGCCTACGATCCGTCATCGGCGTTCAACGACGGTGTGCTCGACCTGCTGCGGTCGCTCGGCTGCCGCACCCTCCCGTGGTCCCAACTGGCGGAGATCCAGCCCGATCTACTGCTCTCGGCGAGCGAGAACATCGGCGCCCCGGCCGGCGACTTCCCGCTGCTGATCCTGCCGCACGGCATCGGGTTCCAGAAGTTCGTCCCGGACTCGGCGAGTTCGAGCACCCGACTGTCGGGTCTGGTCGCCGATGAGCTGCTGACCGCCCGCCGGGCCTGGCTGGCCGTCTCGCACCCGGACCAGGAACGGCAGTTGGCGGCCAGCCACCCCAGCACGGTCGGGCGGACGGTGCTGGTCGGCGATCCCGTGCTGGACCGGCTGCGGGCCAGCCGGCGCTGGCGCGAGCGGTACCGCAGTGCCCTCGGCGTCGCGGGCAACCAGCGCCTGGTGGTGCTGAGTTCCACCTGGGGCTCCGGCTCACTGATCGGCACCCACCCCGATCTGCCGATGGACCTGCTCGCCCAGCTGCCCGCCGACGAGTTCCGGGTGGCGCTGGTACTGCACCCCAACGTCCCTTCGGCGCACGGCTCCTGGCAGGTGCGGGTGCTGCAGCAGAGCGCCGTCGAAGCCGGCCTGCTGCTGGTCGACCCGCTGGACGGGTGGCAGCAGGCCCTGGTGGCGTCCGACCTGGTGATCGGGGACCACGGCTCGGTGACGCTCTACGGCGCGGCGCTGGGCAAGCCCGTACTGCTGGCCGCGTTCGGCTCCGAGTCGGTGCCGGGGACGGCGGGATCGGCCCTGCGCGAGGCCGCCGACTGGCTGGAGACCAGCGCCCCGCTGCGCCCCCGACTCGAAGCCGCGCTGGCGGAGCACCGGCCGGACCGGCTGACCGGGATCACCGACCGGGCCTTCGCCGAACCGGGGATGGCACTGCCCAGGCTGCGCCAACTGGTCTACCGGCTGCTGGGCCTCGGCGAGCCCAAGGTCCCGACGCGCGGCACCCAGGCGTTCCCGTTGCCGCCGCAGATCCCGGCCCGGGTCACCTCGATGCTGGTGGCAACCACCGTGGCGGACACGGCCGATGGCGGGCTCCGGGTGGACGTCGAGCGCTTCCCGGCCCCGGTCGCCAACCGCGGCGAGGAGAGCGACGCCCGCTTCTGGCACCTCGCGAGCGACGTGGACGAGCCGGACACCGAGCTCAGCGAGAGCGCCTCGGTACTGCTCTGCGGCGACGCGGTGTTCGGCGCCGACACCGGGACGGCCCGAATCACCACCCTGCTGGCCGACTTCCCCGGCGCCCTACTGGCCGCGCTGCCCCTGGAGCACGGCTGCCTGGTCGGCTTGCGGGACGGCCGGGTCGTCGCGGTCGACCCCCTGGACGGCCCATCCCCGGACCCCGGCCTGGCAGCGGCAGCCGTCTACACCTGCCTGCGGACGGGCCGCGAGCCGGCGGAGATGGTGGTGACGCTCCGCTGCGGACCGCAGCAGCGGCGGGTCCGGCTGACCAGCTGAGGAGGGAGCGTCAGCCCACCAGCCCCCGATACCCGGCTCGCCGCGCGGGCCGGACGGCTGGCCCCGGTCGACCCGCGGACGCCCCGCTCCCGGCCCCGGCCGACAATCAGCGAGGCACGGCCGCGACGCCCCGCTGCGGACCGCAGCAGCCGCGGGTCCGGCTCACCGGCTGAGGAGAGAGCGTCAGCCCACCAGCCCCCGATACCCGGCTCGCCGCGCGGGCCGGACGGCTGGCCGCGGTCGACCCGTGGACGCCCCGCTCCCAGCCCCGGCCGACAATCAGCGAGGCACGGCCGCGACGCCCCGCTGCGGACCGCAGCAGCCGCGGGTCCGGCTCACCGGCTGAGGAGGGAGCGTCAGCCCGCGAGCCGGGCTCGGAGTTCTGCGGCGCGGGGGCTGCCGCCGGCCTGGTGGATCTCCAGGGCGCGTGACAGGCAGTCGCGGGCTTGCTCGGCGTCGTCCAGCACGTCGGCCAAGTCCTCCAGCGCCTGCGCCTCGTAGTGCCCCGCGCGCTGCTCGCGGAGTTCACCGGCAGCGGCGCTCAGGTCGGCCGCCGCACCGCTCCGGTCGCCCTGCCTGGCACGGACCCGCCCCAGGTCGGCCAGTGCCCGTGCGGCCATCCGCCGGTCGTGCAGGGCCAGGAAGGTGCGGCGGGCGGCCTCCAGGGCGGTCAGCGCGGTGTCGAGGTCGCCCGCCGCGGCCTGGGCGCAGCCGAGGAAATAGCCGGCCAGCGCCGCGCCGCGCTCCTCGTCGGCCTGGATGTTGAGGGCCAGTGAGCTGCGGTAGGCGGCGATCGCCCGTTGCGGGTCGTGGCGGTCCAGGTAGCGCCCGAGGAACTCCTGGACGGAGGCCTGGAGCGCCAGGTGCCCGGACTCGACGGCACGCCGCTCGGCGATCTCCAGTTGCTCCCGGGCCTGCTCGTCCCGGCCGAGGTCGAGCAGCGGGCGGGACAGCAGGCTGCGCAGCCGCGCTTCGGCGGCGGGCACGCCGTCCCGCGCGGCGGCATCGGCACCGAGTTCGGCCACCTCGCGCCAGTCGGCAAGGTGGCGGTGGTGCAGGAACAGCACGGTGAGGACTTCGGACAGCTGCCAGGTCTGCCGGTCGAGGCCGTAGCGGGCGGCGGCGCGCAGGGTGGCGAGCAGGTTGGGCCGCTCAGCCTCCAGCCAGGCGATGGCGTCCTGCGCGGGCGCGTCGGCCCCGGCGAACGGGGACTGGGCGACGGCGGCCGACACGTCTGCGACTCCGAGGACATCGGCGAGGTCGACGATCCGCAGCCGGTCGACTCGGACCGTGAGGTCGGCCAGTGCGGTGAGGGCCAGGTAGTGGCCGGTGGCGCGGGTGACGATCTGCCGTTCGGTGTCCGGCGGTTCGGCCTGGCGAGCGCCCTCCAGGGCGTGCAGTCGCACCAGGTCGTGCAGCCGGTAGCGGCCGTCCTCGGCCACGCCGAGCAGGCTCGCCGCCTCCAAGGTGTCCAGCAGCGGCTGTACTTGACGAGACGTCAGATCACTGGCGACAGCGGCCAGGGCGGCGTCGAAGCTGCGTCCGGGCAGGCAGCCGAGGGTGCGGTAGAGGGCGGCGGCGGGCGCGGGCAGGTCGCGGTAGGCGAGTTCGAGTGCTGCGGACACAGTGCGCTCCTCGTGGACGGAGGATACCAAGATGTGGCTCAACCTGCTCTGTTCGTCCGTGAGTTCGGCGACCAGGTCGGCGATGGTCAGACGCTGCCGGGTGTGCAGCCGAGCGGCGGCGATCCGCAGCGCGATCGGGAGTCCGCCGCACAACTCGGCCAGGCGGGCGGCGGCCTCGGGCTCGGCGTCGATGCGCCGTTGGCCGCCGAGGGTGCCGAGCAGGTGCAGCGCGCCCTCGGCGTCGAGGGTGTCCAGCGGCAGCAGGGCCGCGCCGTCGAGCGCGAGTTCGCCCAGTCGCCAGGTGCTGGTGGCCAGCAGCGCACTGCCCGCACCCTGTGGGACCAGGGGCCGGACCTGGGCGGGGTGGGTCACGTCGTCCAGCACCACCAGCATCCGGCGGTCGGCGGACATGGTCCGGAAGAGGGCGGTGCGTTCGGCCAGGCCTGCCGGCAGGTAGGACTCCTCGACGCCGAGGGCCCGCAGGCACATGGCCAGGGCTTCCGAGACATCGGCACCGGCGCCGCCCGCCCTGTCGCCACTGGCACCACTGCCGCTGCCGCGCAGGGCGGCGAAGTCGATGAAGAGTTGACCGCCGGGGAAGCGCCGCTGGTTGTGGTGGGCCCACTGGCAGGCGGTCGCGGTCTTGCCGACGCCGGGGAGGCCGCTGACCACGCCGACCGGGCAGTGCGCCGTGGCCTCGTCGTCCTCGATCAGCACCCCGTCGAGGTGGGCCAAGTCATGCCGGCGGTTGACGAATCGGCCGACCGGCCTGGGCACCTGGTCGGGCCGCCGGTCGGCGGGGCGGGGTGCCGGGGCCTGGTGGTAGTTGAAGGTGATGCCGCCGTGCACCTCCCGGGCCTGGACCACCGGGCCGTGGACCGTGCTGCCCGACAGGCTGTTGGACACGTCCCCGCGCTCCGGCCGGTCCGCTGTGCCGTCCATCGCCTCACCCCCGCCTCTCCGCCTTCGCGCCGACGCACGGCCGAACTCGCCGGCCGAGAGCCACCGTACTGGAAGCGACTGCCACGGGCATGGCACTGACACCGGTTGCGCCGCGCCGTCGGCCGGCCGTCACTCGCAGGTCCGCTCCGGCGCCTGGAAGGCGAAGCGGCCCAGGAGTTCGCGGAACTGGCGGCGCTCGCCCGGCTCCAGGCACGTCAGCAGCCGCTCCTCGGTCCGACTCGCCGCGGTCAGCACCTCCGCCAAGGCCGCCTCGCCCGCATCGGTGAGTTCCACTGCGTGCGCCCGGCGGTCGGTGGGGTGGGGTCGGCGGCGGACCAGGCCGCGGGACTCCAGGCTGTCGATGTAGCGGACCATCGCGGACTTGTCGGAGCCCACGCTGTCCATCAGTTGGCGCTGTGTCTGCGAACCGAGCAGGCCCAGGTTGATCAGTACCGCCGCGTACACGTTCTCCAGTTCCAGCGGGCGCAGTTCCTCGGCGAAGATCCGCGCGGCGCGCAGATGGGCGTGGCGCAGCGCCAGTCCAAGCGGAGCAGGGGGTGGTTGCTTCTCGGTCATAAGGACAGTATAGGATCACTCCGAGATTGTCTCATCTGAGACTATCTCTCTGGGGACTGAATTTCTGACAACACTCGGGGGTCGCAATGTCGCTCAACCCTGCCCCGCCGCGCTGGCCGCTGATCACCCTCCGGGTGACCGCGGGCCTCACCGCGCTGCTCGCACTCATCCAACCGATCCTGGCCGGCGGGTTCCTGCAGGGGTACTACCCGCTGCTCGACGCCCACCTGATGGCCGCCATGATCCTCGCCACCGCGGTGCTGCTCAGCGTCATCGCCGCCGTGCTCGCCTGGCGGCTGAGCGGGCTGCCGAACCGGACCGCCGTGCAGTACGGGATCCTGCTGCTCTGCTGCGTGGCGCAGATCAGCCTCGGATTCTCGCGTGTCCTGCTGATCCACATTCCGCTGGGCGTGGGCATCTTCGTGATGGCCGAGAAGTTCGCCGTCGAGGTCTTCCAGTTCAAGCCGGCGGCCGGCTCGGCGCCGGCCGCGGCTCCTGTCATGACCGCCGTGGCCGTCGGCGGGCCGGAGGCCGCGAAATGAGCGGCGGGCTGACGAGGCGTCAACTGCTGGGCGCCGGTGGCGCGGCGGCACTCGGGATCGGGGTGGCGGTCGGGGCCCCGCCGCTGCTGGGCATGCTGATTCCCGGCGGGCAGCCCGGTCTGCTGCTGAGCAGCAAGGTGCCGCTACCACCGCGCTACCAGGCCGAGTTGCCGATCCCCGCGGTCCTCCAGCCGGTCCGCAGCGACGCCACCACCGACTACTACGAGATCACCGCCCGCGCCGCGACGGCCCGGATCCTGCCCGGCCAGGACACCGAGGTCTGGGGCTACCAGGGCACCTTTCCCGGCCCGACCATCGAATCCCGCTCGGGGCGGCGCACCGTCGTCACCCACCGCAACGCGCTGCCGCACGCCACCGCCGTCCACCTGCACGGCGGCCACACCCCGCACGACAGCGACGGCTACCCGCTGGACCTGATCAGCCCGCAGGGCGGCGGCGACGCCATGGCGGGGATGAGCGGGATGGCGGGCATGCCCGGCATGAGCGGCGCCACCTTTCAGCCGCAGCGCGACTACACCTACCCGATGAACCAGCGGGCCGCGACGCTCTGGTACCACGACCACACCATGGGCTTCACCGGCCCGCAGGTGTACCGCGGCCTGGCCGGCTTCCATCTGGTCCGGGACGACGAGGAGGCCGCGCTCGGCCTGCCGCACGGCCCGCGCGAGCTGCCGCTGATGATCGCCGACCGCGCGTTCGCCGCCGACGGCTCCTTCGCCTACCCCGCGCTGGACGGCAACGAGGGCAAGCCGGGTGTGACGGACGCCTACATGAACGGCGTACTGGGTGACGTGATCCTGGTCAACGGCGCGCCCTGGCCGGTTGCCCGGGTGGACTGGGCCCGCTACCGGCTGCGGATGCTCAACGGCTCCAACGCGCGCCGCTACCGGCTGGCGCTCGACCCGCAGCCGCCGGGCGGCGGCGGCCTGCTGCAGATCGGCTCGGACGGCGGCCTGCTGGAGCGCCCAACGGCCCATGACGCACTGGAGTTGGCACCCGCCGAGCGCTTCGACGTGGTGGTCGACTTCGCCCGCTACCCGGCCGGGACCAGCGTGCGGCTGGTCAACCAGCTCGGCAGCGGCTCGACCAGTGAGGTGATGCGCTTCGACATCGGCAGCGGCGGCGGCGCGGACGACTCCCGGGTGCCGGCCAAGCTGTCCACCATCGAGCGCCTCGACCCGGCCAAGGCGGCGGCCACCCGCACCTTCGTCTTCCAGAAGTCCCAGAACAACTGGACCATCAACGGCGACGAGTACCGGCCCGGCCGCTCGCTGGCCTCGCCCAAGCTGGGCCAAGTGGAGATCTGGCGGTTCATCACCGACTTCCACCACCCCGTCCACATGCACCTGGACCCGTTCCAGGTGGTCGGCCGCAACGGCGCCGCGCCCGGCGCGTACGACGCCGGCTGGAAGGACACCGTGGACGTCCTCCCCGCCCAGGGTGTGGAGGTCGCCGTCCGGTTCACCGACTACGCGGGCCGGTTCCTGCTGCACTGCCACAACCTGGAGCACGAGGACATGGCGATGATGGCGGAGTTCACCACCGAGTGATCAGCACTGAATGATCACCACCAAGTGACCACCGCCGACTGATCGCCACTGGGTGATCACCACCGAGCAAGGCGGTTCCTCGGGTCCCCGGTTCGCCACCGGGGCCCGAGGGCGCGGCTCAGCTCGCGACGGCCGACAGCAGCGTCAGGTTGCCGGTCTGCCAGGCCTTGGTCATGGTCAAGCCGCCGATCCGCCAGCCCGCTTCACCGCGCAGCAGGCTGAACCGGTAGTGGCCGCCGAGGGTCCACATCGGCCCGTCGGCCACCCTGGCGAGCAGGTGGGTGGCCTGGAAGTCCGCGGTGACCTCGGCGGTGTCGCCGTCGAGGGTCACCAGGTGGTTGGTGAGCAGGTGCTGCGTGGCGTCGAGCGCCCCGAGCAGATCGCGCCAGGCGCTCACCAGGGTGTCGGCCGGCAGCTCGACCGGCTCGCCGCCGTTCAGGCTGGTGTAGTCCACCCGCACCTTCTCCGCGAAGACCCGGCTCCGCAGTTGCGCCCACTCGCGCTTGTCGGTGTGCCAGCACATCCGGGTGCAGGTCTCGACCACCGCGAGCCGGTCACGCAGGTCCTCGTCAATCATCGTGCCTCCCCGTCGTTGACGCCCCGATTGATGGCCGTGCCGCTCCGGTCGGTTCTTCCGGACCAGGGCGGCACCACGGCCAGCCGATGAGACATTCCGATCTCCAGATGTGATGGTGGTGATGATGGCGTAACGAACCGTCAGCCGATCGGTCACGCCGCTGCCGACAACCCGGGCACGGCTCCCCGACGCAGCCGTTCCCGACGCCGCCCCTCCCCCGAACAGGCGGCGACGTCAACGGCCGGGGTCACCCCGGGCGGATCGGCAGTTCAGCCCACGGACGCGACGCCGCCGGGTCTGCGCACGCCGAAGCCCTCCGGGCACCCATGGCACGCGGACCGGTTGGCGGCGGACTCGCCGACGGCGAGGCGGATCTCGTTCATCAGGGCAACCGTAAGTGGACGGACCGCATTTGGAAACACCGCTCCGTTCGACTGAGACCGTCCGGCACCCCGTGATCCGACGCCGTCCGCCACCGCGGCGGCACACTCCGTCACGCCCATCCCCGCCGCCACCAGCGGTTCCCGCGCGGATCGCCTCGGAGTTCGCCGAGCCTCGAACGGAACCTCCCAGCTGATTCCCAGGACTCGCACTTCGGCAGGTATGCGACCCATCTCGGCCCCGGACCACCTCCGCCCGGCCTCCGAGCCCGACCGCGGGGGCCATCTCGAAGCACAGCTTTCGAACAGCCAATCACTGCTTATCGCTTGATTCACTCATCCGAGTGAGTTTGATCGCATGTGATCCCGTGCCGCCTGTCCAGACCCGGATCCGCCGATTCGAACACGTTCATGAAGACCGGGAGCGGTCGCAATAATCTCCGTGGCAGACATTCGCAGGCCGCATCGATCAGCCCAACGTCCTTTGCGAGCAAGACATCTGACGCCTGCTCAGACCCACCCATGTCTGACGCCTGTTCAGCTCCAGACCACGACCCCAGGATCAGGATCGGGACCAGCCATGACCACCGAGACCAGCCAGCAAAGCCCGCAGAGCCTCAGCACCGCCGCCGCCAGGAACCTGGCCACCACCACCAAGACCGTGCCGCAGATGCTCGGGATCACCCCGCGCTACCTGCTCCGCGCGCTGCCCTGGGTGGAGCTGGAGGCCGGCGTCTATCGGGTCAACCGCCGCCGGGGCTTCATCCTCGGCGACGGGCTGATCAGCACCAGCACCGACGGCAACGGAAACCCCCGGGTGATCGCCGAGGACCTGCGCGAGATCGGCTTCCTCAGCCAGCTGGACAGCCCGCTGCTCAGCACCCTGGCGCAGGGATTCGTCCAGCGCGAGGTGGCGCCCGGCGAGCTGATCGTGGACGCCGGCGCCCCCGCCGCGCAGCTGCACATCATCGCCGACGGCCGGGCCGAGAAGCGCGCCACCGGTGAGTACGGGCAGGACGCCCTGGTGGCCGTCCTCGGCGACGGCGACTTCTTCGACGCCACCGCGTGGGCGACCGACACGGCGCTGGACTACCGGGTCAAGGCCGTCACCGCGTGTACCGTACTGACCCTTGACCGCCGGATGCTCCTCGAACTCGCCAACCGCGAGCCCTCGTTGCGCGCCCAGCTGGACGCCCTCGGCAGCGACGGCCAGGCACCGGCCGACCGCGAGGACCCGATCGACCTCAGCTCCGGCCACACCGGCGAGCCCTTCCTGCCGCACACCTTCGTGGACTACGAGGACAGCCCCCGCGAGTACGAGTTGGGCGTCGCGCAGACCGTCCTCAAGGTGCACACCCGGGTCTCGGACATCTACAACGCCTCGATCGACCAGCTGCAGACCCAGCTGCGGCTGACCGCCGAGGCGCTGCGCGAGCGCCAGGAGTGGGAGATGCTCAACCACCCCGAGTTCGGGCTGCTCAACAACATCGTGGCGAGCCAGCGGGTGCGCACCCGCACCGGCGCACCGACCCCGGACGACCTGGACGAGCTGCTCACCCGGGTCTGGAAGCAGCCCGCGTTCTTCCTGGCCCACCCGAAGGCCATCGCCGCCTTCGGCCGCGAGTGCACCCGGCGCGGGGTGCCGCCGCAGGTCGTGGAGCTCTTCGGCAGCCCGTTCATGACCTGGCGCGGGGTGCCGCTGCTGCCCTCCGACAAGCTGGACCTCAAGGGCTCGGCCGGCGCGGCGCCCGGCACCACCAACATCCTGCTGATGCGGGTCGGCGAGGACCAGCAGGGCGTGGTCGGCCTGCGTCCGGCGAAGGTGCCGGACGAGGTGGAGCCGGGCCTGGCGGTGCGTCCGATGGGCACCGACCGCCAGGCCATCACCTCGTACCTGATGACCGGCTACTTCTCGACGGCGGCGCTGGTGGACGACGCCATCGGGGTGCTCCAGAACGTCGAGGTGTCGAACTACCATGACTACTCCTGACGGCTTCTCGGCGATCGGCCTCGACGGCCACTCGGCCGGATCGCCGAATCCGCTCGCGGCGCTGTTCGCACCGCTCTCACCACCCGGGCTGCCGAGCCCGGCTCCGGCGGCGGCCAACTCGCCTTCGGTAGCCCCGTCCGCCTCGCCTTCGGCAGCGCCCGCAGCGCCCGACTCGGCCGCGGCGGCGCCGATCGCGCCGCCCGGATCCTCGCCATCGGCAGCGTCCCCGGCACCCTCCGGAGCGCCGAACTCGGCCGCGGCGGCGCCGGTCTCGCCGTCCGCGCCGCCCGCCTCGCCGAGCGGGCTGCTGATGCCGGGCGGCATGGCCGGGCTGCCGGCCGCGACGCTGCCCGCCGCGCTCGCCCACACGGTGACCGGCGGACGGTACTGGCTGCCGCCGCAGTCCCCGCCGGCCACCCCGGCGATGCCCGCACCGCCACCCGGCGGCTTCGATGTCGAGGCGGTGCGCCGGGAGTTCCCGCAGCTGCACCGGGAGGTGAACGGCCGCCCGCTGGTCTGGCTGGACAACGGGGCCACCACCCTGAAGCCCCGTCAGGTGACCGAGGCGGTCAGCGAGCACTACGCGATGGACACCTCCAATGTGCACCGCGGCGCGCACACCCTCGCCAAGCAGGCCACCCAGGTCTACGAGGAGGGCCGGGAGGAGGCCGCCAAGCTGCTCGGCACCCAGGACACCGGCGAGATCGTCTTCGTCCGGGGCGCCACCGAGGCCGTCAACCTGGTGGCACAGACCTGGGGTCGGGCCAACCTCGGGGTCGGCGACGAGATCCTGGTGTCGGCCGCCGAGCACCACTCCAACCTGGTGCCCTGGCAGTTGATCGCCAAGGAGCGCCGAGCCCGGGTCAAGCCGATCCCGCTGCTCCCCGACGGGCAGTTGGACCAGGACGCCTACCGAGACCTGCTGAGCTCCAAGACCAAGCTGGTGGCGCTCACCCACGCCTCCAACGTCCTGGGCACGGTGCCGCCGGTGGCGGAGATGACCGCGCTGGCCCACCGCTACGGCGCCCGGGTACTGGTCGACGGCGCCCAGGCGGTGAGCCACTTCCCGGTGGACGTCGGTGAGTTGGACGCCGACTTCTACGCCTTCTCCGGGCACAAGGTGTTCGCGCCGACCGGGATCGGCGTGCTGTTCGGCAAGCGCGAGGTCCTGGAGGCCATGCCCCCGTGGCAGGGCGGCGGCAACATGATCGACTCGGTGAGCTTCGAGGAGACCACGTACGCCCCGCTGCCGCACCGGCTGGAGGCGGGCACCGGCCACATCGCCGGCGTCGCCGGCCTGCGGGCGGCGCTGCGCTACCTCGGCGGACTGGACCGGGAGGCCGCCACGGCCCACGAGGAGCAGCTCACCCAGTACGCCATGGGTGCGCTGGCGACCGTGCCCGGGCTGCGGCTGATCGGCACGGCGCCGGGGAAGATCGGAGTGCTCACCTTCCTGATGGACGGTGCCGACCCGATGGCCCTGGCCGGGATGCTCGATCAGCAGGGCATCGCGGTCCGGGCCGGACACCACTGTGCGCAGCCGGCGTTGGCCGCGTACGGCGTCACCAGCGCGGTGCGGGCGTCGCTCGCGCTGTACAACACCGTGCAGGACGTCGACGCCCTGGTGGCCGCGCTCCAGGGGGCGGCCGCCTCCTGCACCGGGTAGGCGGGTAACCGGGTAACCGGCGCGTGGTGTGGCTGTCGTCTCGCTCGGGGAGCCGACAGCCACACCATGCGTTTCATGACGGCCGTCGGCCCCAGGCGGAGCACAGCGCGATGTAGAGGTCGAAGACGTCAGGGTCGTCGAGGTCCGCGACAGTGCGGGCGAGTTGCTCCTCGGTCGCCCGGCCGGTGGCGAGCACATCGGAACGGACCCGGGCCATGCTGAGGCGGAGGAACCCGGCCAGCGCGCCCTGCCCGCGGAGCGTCGGGACGTACGCCTGGAGGCCGATGCCGGTCAGCCCCCTGGCCTGGAGCGGCTGCGGCAGCCCGCGGGGCCAGCCGAGGTCCGTCCCCACCAGGCCGCCGAGCGCGGCGGCGAAGGCGGCCGTCGCCGCCCGGTAGTACGGGCGGGGCGAGCAGACGGGTCACGCCGTCCTCGTCATCGGTGATGCTGGTGCCCTCGGCCGACCGGGCCCAGAAGCCCGGCCGCGCCGGGATCTCGTGGCGGCTCGCGGTACGGATCCTGATCTCGCTCATCCGACCTGCCTACCAGGACCGGTACGACCGGTACAGGCAATTCCGGTTGCTGGACGGCGAGTCGACGAGCCAGGCTCACCCAGGTCGGTTCACGACGGGAGCGGTGCGCGCACCGGCGCGGTCAGCGCCACGCCCCGGCCGCCGCGGCCGCCGCCGCGAACGCCTCGAAGCTGCGGGCCGGACGCCCGAGCGCCTCCGCCACGCCGTCGGCGACCGCGCCCCCGTGCCCGTCCCGTACCGCCACCAGCAGGCCGGTGAGAAAGCGCGCGACCGGTTCCGGGACCCCGAAGGAGAGCTGCTGCCGGACGAACTCCTCAGGGGTGACGTCGACATGGCGAACGGTACGACCGCTGGCGCGCCCGATGACGTCCGCCGCCTCTCCGAAGCTGAGCGCCCGCGGGCCCGTCAGGTAGTAGATCCGGCCGGCGTGCTTCTCCTCGGTGAGCGCCGCCGCGGCGACGTCCGCGATGTCCTCGGCGTCCACGAACGGCGTGCGGCCGTCTCCGGTCGGCAGTGCCAGCCTGCCGTCGAGGATGGCGAGGCGCCAGAAGCTCTCGCTGAAGTTCTGCGCGAACCAGTCCGGTCGCAGGATCGTCCAATCGGCGCCGCAGGTGCGCACGGTCTGCTCAACTGCCTTGAGGGGGTTGCTGTCGTCTGCCTCACCAACTCCGTTGCCCGACAGCAGCACCACCCGCCGCACGCCGGCGGCGGCCGCGGCGGTCACGAACCCGCGAACACCTGCCTGGGGGTCGGGGTTCACCGCCATGTCGGGCTTCAGCACGTACACGGCTCCGACGCCGTCGAGTGCGGGCGCCCAAGTGCCGGGGTTGTCGAGGTCGAACGGAACGTCAGCACCGGTGCGGGAAGCGGTCCGGACCGGCAGGCCGGCGGCGGTCAGACGGCGGGCGATGCGGCGACCGGTCGTGCCGGTGCCACCGAGAATGAGGATCTTTTCCATGCCTCCAGCGAACACCTCAGCCCCCTGGACGATCCATGGGAGATCGTCGCCCATCCATGTGTGATCGTCTACCGTTGACCGCCATGGACGTGCTGAGCGATCTGCTCCACCGGGCCCGGGCCAGGAACGCGGTGATCAGGCAGCTGATCCAGCGGCCGCCGTGGTCGCTGACCTACGCCGACGCACCCGCGCTCACGGTGGTGGCCACGCTCGGCGGGCAGGCGTCGATCCGCCTCGACGACCACCCGAGCGCCGCCGCCCCCGTGCAGCTCACGGCCGGTGACATCGCGCTGATCAGCCGAGCCGGCCGGTACACGGTCGCCGACGACCCGGCCACCCCTGCGCAACTCGTCATCCACGGCAACGGCCGGAAGCAGATCGTCGGCGACGGCCCGGCGGTGACGGCCGCCCTGCGGAACCCGGCCCCGCGCACCTACGGTGACGGCCTGCCAGGCGCCACGGTGCTGCTCCGGGGCACGTACGACCTCCACGGCACCGTGGGCGAGCGTCTGTTGGACATGCTCCCGCCGCTCGCCGTGATGCCGGCCGGCCCCCGGACCCTGGCGGTGCTGGAGCTGCTCACCACCGAGGCCGCCCGTGACGAGCCCGGCCAGGACGCCGTCGTGCGCCAACTGCTCGACCTGGTACTGGTGATCACCCTGCGCGCCTGGTTCGCCTGCCACGGCACCGCGCAACCCGGCTGGTACCGCGCGCTGGCCGACCCCGCGATCGGCCGGGCCCTGCGGATGCTGCACGAGGATCCGGCCCGCCGCTGGACGGTCGCCGGGCTGGCCACCGGAGTCGGCCTGTCCCGCGCCGCCTTCGCCGCACGCTTCGCCCAACTGGTGGGCGAACCGCCGCTGGGCTACCTGACCGCCTGGCGGATGACCCTGGCGGCGGATCTGCTCCGGGACGCCGACACGACCATCGCCGCCGTGGCCCACGAGGTCGGCTACGCGGACGCGTTCGCGTTCAGCGCGGCGTTCAAGCGGGCCCGGGGCGTCAGTCCATCGGCCTGGCGGCAGGTGAACTGAACCGGGAATACCCGCACGCCGGTTGAGCTTGCGCTGGCGTTATGCCCATCCGGATGGGAGCAGAGATGGCGACGTTCGTGCTGGTGCCCGGTGGTTGGCACGGCGGATGGTACTTCCAGGGCCTGGCCCGGCAACTGCGGCCGGCCGGCCATGAGGCCGTGCCCGTCACGCTGACCGGCCTTGGCGACCGCGCTCATCTGGCCACCGCCGCAACCAACTTGGACACGCACATTCAGGACGTGCTCGCGCTGCTGACCGCTGAGCGCATCACCGACGCGGTGCTGGTGGGGCACAGCTACGGCGGCATGGTGATCACGGGCGTCGCCGACCGCGCCCCCGAAGCATCGAAGGCATGGTCTACAGCGATGCCTACGTCCCGGCCGACGGGGAGTCCTGCTGGGATCTGGCCGGCTACGGGTTCCGCGGGCTGTTCCTGGAAGCCGCCGCCGCGGACGGCTACTTGGTCCGGCCGCCCGCCGGCCTCGACCCGCGCACGACCGCCCAACCGCTCGCCTCGTTCCTCCAGCGGATCACCCTGTCCGGTGGCCTGCCCGACGTCCGCCGTGACTACGTCTACCTCTCCGCGTGGGAGGGCACGCCGTTCACCGCCCTCTACCAGCGACTGCGCGAGGACCCGACCTGGCGGGTGCATCAACTCGCCACCGGCCACAACGTGATGGGCGAGGCTCGGGAGCAGCTGCTTCGCATCCTGCTGGACAGCCTCAAGGCGAGCTGATCCATGTCCCCCGCAGCACGTCGGTAAATGCCTTGGGCGCTGCGAGAGGTGCGTCTACTGTGGCCGCCGTGAACACTCAGGTCATCGTGCTCAACGGCGGTTCCAGCTCCGGCAAGTCCGGGATCTCCAAGTGCCTGCAGGCGGTGCTGCCGGTGCCGTTCCTGGCCGTCAGCATCGACTCGTTCGTCGACTCGATGCCCGCCTCCCTGCAGTCCTCGGACGCCGGCATCGAGGTCGCCGCGGACGGCGGGGTGGCGGTCGGCGAGGAGTTCCGCCGGCTGGAGGCGGCCTGGATGGCAGGCGTCGCCGCGACGGTCCGGGCAGGCGCCCGGGTCGTCATCGATGACGTGTTCCTCGGTGGGGCGGCGTCCCAGCAGCGTTGGCGGCAGGCGCTCGACGGGCTCGACGTGCTGTGGGTCGGGGTGCGGTGCGACCCCCAGGTCGCCGCCGGCCGGGAGCTCGTCCGGGGCGACCGGGCCAGCGGGATGGCCGCGTCACAGGCGGCGGTGGTGCACCGGGGCGTGGTCTACGACCTGGAGGTGGACACCACGCACACCGAAGCCCTGCAGTGCGCGCGGACGATCGCCGCCGCGCTCACCGACTGATCACCCGACCGACTGATCACCCGACTGGCTGCTCGGCGGGCGCCTCGGCCACCAAGGCGTTGTACCAGTGCTGGGTGTCGGCGTACTCACGCATGCCGGCGATGCGGCCCTCGCGAACGGTGAAGACACCGCTGTTCTTCTGCTGGTACGGCCGACCGGTGCGGCCGGTGGCCCAGGAGTCCCACTCGACGAAGACCTGGTCACCCTCGCCGAACAGGTTGGTGACCCGCAGGCCGACCTCGCGGTCCGGGTCGAGGTGGGCGAAGGCGGTGGCGAGGAATCCGTTGATCACCTGGTCCCGACCCTGCCAGAGACCGGAGATCGGCAGCTCCCCGGCGTACCAGCAACTGCCGTCCTCGGCCCAGGAGTCCTCGACGGCCTGCTGGTCGCCCGCCGCCAGCGCGGCGAAGTAGCGGCGCACGACGTCCTTGGGCTGGGTGCTGGTCATGAGGGGTTCCACCTTTCCTGGCTGCTTGGCTTGACTCAGAGTCAACCGGAAACCGAAGCCGTGACCCAGACGCAATCCGCACCGGCCAGCTATCACGAATCGTGATCGCCGCCCTCGGCCGCAGGCCCTGAAGTACCGAGCGGCACACCTGGACCCCGTTCGTCCTGGACGACACCGTCGTCCAGGTCTCCTGACCGCTCGCCGAACCGGACGGGCCGGTTGCCTCCACTCGGGAGGGCAACCGGCCCGGCCGCGCCACTGTCACACCCGCTCCTATGCTGCTGAGCACCCCACTGGCTTCGAAACGAACGGCGCAACACAATGGGTGGCCGCCCTGGAGTCCGACCGCCTGCCGTTCCCGGTCCGCGCGGCCGGCAACTGCACGGTGCTCTACCGCGACGGGCAGCCCGCGCTGATCGGCTACTGGGGCTGTACCGCGGACTGACGCCACTGGCTCTGCTGGTCAGGCGAGTTGAGCACTGAGCTGCTCGCCCAGCTCGCGGAACCCCAGCGCGGCGGCGACCCGACGCGACGCGGGCACCCGCGCCCGCCACTGCGGCAGCAGGCCGGCCGCCAGGGCGTGGGCCGCGGCGGCCGAGCCGGTCAGTCGGGCGAGTCCGCGGCGGCGCGACGCGGGTGCGGTCAGCACGCTGATGTGCGCGGTCCGGCCCGGCCAGGAGCGGTACCCGGCGGCGGCGATCACCTCACCGCCCGCATGGACGACGAACGCGGGCGAGGTGATCTCGAAGAGGCCCGCCTCCGCGGTGTCATCCGCACCGGCGGCCTGCTCCAGTGCCCGCAACCGCGGATCCGCGCCGGGCAGTTGTCGGACCACCAGCGGACCCGGCGCAGCTGGACGGAAGCCGTCCGCCGACAGGTAGGCCAGCGCCGCCGGGCCGAGCACCCGGTTCGTCGGCACGTGCTCACACACGGCGTCACCGACCGCCCCCGCCGGAACCCCGCGCAGGGCGTCCCGCAGCAGTGCGGCCAGGCGCTGATCGGGCGCGGTCACGATCGCCGAGCCGCCGATGGACACGGCCCCGATCCAACCGGCCGGGCAGAGGCCCGAGTTCGGCGATACCACGACGTTCACGCTGCCCGCCGGCCCGAACGACACCGGCACCGACGCCAGGCCCTCCCACACGGCGCGGGCCCTCGTCACCAGGGGATCGGTCACGTCCATCGAATCCATCTCCATGTCCGGATCCTGGCAGCCGCACACCGGACCGGCACGCGATTATCGCCTTGGGCCGGCGAACTCACCTGGTACCACCGGATCCTGATGCCTCATGACAGGCCGGCGCCGCGGCCCGGCCGGCCACCAGAGCCCCCGGCCGAGCAGTGCCGCCAGGGCCGGCACCAGCACCGTGGAGAGCAGGAACGCCGACAGCAGGATCCCCAGTGCCGTGGCGAACCCGACCTGCTGGGTGGACGGCTGCGGGGTGACCGCGAGGCTGCCGAAGGAGCCGGCCAGCACCACGCCCGCCGTCGCGATGGCCGGCGCGGTGTGCCGTACGGCGCGGGCCACCGCCGCCCGGGCCGGGCCGGGGTGTTCCATCTCCTCGCGGATCCGGTCGCTGATCAGGATGTTGTAGTCGGTGCCCAGCGCCACCACGAAGAGGAAGAGCACCAGCGGCAGGGTGAAGATGACGCCGGGGCGGTGCATGCCGTGCTGGAACACCAGTGCCGCCGCGCCCAGCGTGGCCGCGAAGCCCAGCCCCACGCAGAGCATCAGGATCACCGGGGCGAGCACGCTGCGCAGCAGCATCAGCAGGATCAGTCCGATCAGCACGGCCGCCACCGGGAAGACCAGGCGGAGATCGTGGTCGACGGCGGTGGACACATCGGCGAACACGGCCGCGGTGCCTCCGACATGCGCGGTGGTGCCGGGCGGTGTGTGCTGGGCCACCGCCGCGCGCACCGGCCCGGACACCAGCTCGCGGGCCTGCTGGGACTGCGAGTCGGCGGTCAGGAAGAGGTCGATCCGGGCCGCCTGCCCGCTCTGGCTGAGCACCGGCTCGGCGACCCGCCCGACGCCCTTGACCTGGCCGAGGTCGCGCGCCAGTCCGTCCAGCACCACGGTGTCGAGTCGGCCGCCGCCAACGGCCTGGAGGTAGACGGTGGTCGGGTCCGAGGTGCCGGCGGGCAGCGCGTGGGCGATCTCGGCCGCCGTGCGCTGGGCCTCGGTGCGGGTGCCGGTGCTGCTGCCGAGCCCGTAGTCCATGGAGATGCCGGCCAGTCCGGTGGCCAGCACGCCCAGGATGGCGAGGCAGCCGAGCACCATGCCCACGGGCCGCCGTGCCACGGCGGCACCGAACCGGGCCACGGCTCCCTCGCGAGGGGCGCGCCGCAGCGCTCGCGAGGGCCAGAACAGCTTGCGTCCGCAGGCCGCCAGCAGGGCCGGCATCAGGGTGAGGCCGGCCAGCAGCATCACCAGCACCGACACCGCGATGGCCGGGCCGAGCACCCGGAACTGCCCGAAGCTGGCGATCCCCAGGGTGGCGAAGGCGGCGACGATGGTCAGCGCGGCCGAGGTGACGGCGGTGCCCACCCGGCCGCTGACCTCGGCGGCGACGGTGCGGTGGTGGCGGTCGGGGGCGGCCCGCAGTTGCTCGCGGAACCGGAACATCATGAAGAGGAGGTAGTCGATGCCGATGCCGAGCAGCACCACGTTGATCAGGCTGGGCACCGACGGGTCCAGCTTGATGCCGGTGAGCTGCGCGGTGCCGACCACCGCGCCGGCGGCCGCACCGCCGACCACGGTCACCGCGAGCAGCGGTACCAGTGCGGCGAGCACGCTGCGGAACACCAGGATGTGGATCAGCACGATCAGCCCGGTCATGCAGGCGGAGGCGATGGTGGTCAGGTTGTGGTCGGCGGCGTCGGTGTCGAGCTGGTCGGCGAGCGCACCGGTGAAGCCGGTCCGCAGGCCGATGGCGGCGAAGTCGGTCCTGGCGCTGGTGCGGAACGCCTTGAAGGTGTTCTGCAGGCCGGGGTCGGCGGAGTTGCCGTTCAGGTTGACCGTGAGCAGCGCGAAGGTGCCGTCCGGCGCCGGCACCGTGGTGCCGATCTGCGGGATCTGCGAGTAGTCCTTCTGCCAAGGGTCCTTGGCCTTGGGCATGGTGACCTTGGTCTGGCCCAACTGCCGGGTCCGGTCGTCGATGTGCTGCCGGTCGGCGGCGGAGAGCGGCTTGCCGTCGGTGCGGGCGACCAGCACGGTCACCGGGTTGGCGTCCGCCTTGGTGCCGAACTGGTCCGTGGCGATCCGCATCGCGGCGGCCGAGTCATAGCTGCTGGGCAGGAAGTCGGCCGTGTCGGTCTGGGTCACCCGGAAGATCATCGCCTGGCCGACGACGGCCAGTGCGATCCCGAGGACCGCCCAGACGGCGATCACCTTCCATGGGTTTCTGGTGGCGAACCCGGTCAGGGCACGGATCACAACGTCCTCCATCAGCAAGCCTGTTGTCCCGGGGTCCCCCGGCCTGCTTCCAGACCACCACCCGGAAACGGCCTTCTCCTCCGAGCCGCGAATGAGATCGGCGCCGGGACCGGGGTCCACCCGACGCCCCCGCCTAGGACCCTGGTCCTGGTTCCGAATCAGCTCCCCGTCCCGCAGGCACGCCGTCAGCCGATGTGAGAATGGATCAAGAACGGCTCACCGAACGGCTCACCGCGTGGTTCGCAGAGCGGTTCACGAACGATCAGCACCGCGCCCGGCCCGAGCGGCCGGGACGCCCGACCGCAAGGAGAGCAGGCCCGGATGCCGACGCGCCGACCGACCACAGCGCGCCCGCCAGGAGTCGACGCCTGGCCCTGGTCCCGCACCGACGCACTGGTGGCGGCCGGAGCGGCCACGCTGGACCTGCTCGGCTACACCGTCGGCGGGCTGGACCGCGATCCACCGGTCACGGCCATGGGGCTACTGCTCTTCGTGGTCGCCGCGCTGCCGTTGCTCGGTCAGCGCCGCCGCCCGGTGGCCGCGCTGACCGGCACCCTGACCCTGAACCTGCTGCTGGACCTCGCCGTGCCGGTCCCCCACCACTTCGGCTGCTCCGCCTCGGTCGCCCTGTTCACCGTGGCCCGCACCCAGCGGGCCCGGGTGATCACGGTCGCTGCCCTGGCCACCGCCGGAGTGACGCTGGTCGACTACGGCCCGAACATGGACATGTCTTCCGCGCGCGTGACGAGCTCCGTGATCGCTGCTGCCCTCGTAGTTGCCGCCGGATTCGGATTCAACCACTGGCAGCGCCAGTTGGAGACCAACCGCACCTTGCTGGCCGACCAGGCGCTGGCCCAGGAGCGCCGCCGGATCGCACGCGAGCTGCACGACATCGTGGCCCACCACCTCACCACCATGCAGCTGATGGCCGGCGGGGCGCGGGCCAACCTGGGCGGTGACGTCGAGGTGGTGCGGGACGCCCTGGTCACCCTGGAGGAGTCCGGGCGGCTGGCGCTGCGCGAGATGCGCCAACTGCTCGATGTGCTGCGGGCCGACGACGAGCCGGCCGGCAAGCCCGCGGCGGCGGCTCCGGACGCACCGCAGCCCGGCGTCGGCGAGCTGCAGCGGATCGTCGACGACTCCCGGCAGGCGGGGCTGCCCACCGAGTTCAGTGTGCGCGGTACCGAGCGTCCGCTGCCGCCGGTCACCGGGCTGACGGTGTTCCGGATCGTGCAGGAGGCGCTCACCAACGCCCGCAAGCACGCCGGTGGGGCCCACGCGCGGGTGGAGCTGACGTACCACCAGGACCGGGTCACCGTGACGGTGCGTGACAACGGCTCGGGTACGGACGCCCCGTCCAGCGGTCGGCGCGGCGGCTACGGCCTGATCGGCATGCGGGAACGGGTCGCCCTGCACGGCGGCACCTTGGACGTCGGCGGACTGGACGGCGGCGGCTTCCAGGTGGCCGCCACCTTGCCGCTGGCGGCGCACATCGGAGAGGAACGACAGGGATGACCCAGGCTCAGGAACCGATGATGACCCAGGCTCAGGAACCGATCAGGGTGCTGCTCGCCGACGACCAGCCGCTGGTCCGCCGCGGGCTGGCGCTGATCCTGGCTCCCGACCCGGCGTTCACGGTGGTGGCCGAGGCGGCGGACGGCGCCGAGGCCGTGGCGCTCGCGCACCGGCACCGCCCGCACGTGGTGGTGATGGACATCAGGATGCCGGGCCTGGACGGTGTGGCGGCGACCGAGCGGCTGGCCCGGGAGCTCCCCGAGTGCCGGGTGCTGGCGTTGAGCACCTTCGACGTGGACGAGCTCGTGGTGGCCGCCCTGCGCGCCGGGGCCTACGGGTTCCTGCCCAAGGACGTCTCCCCGGAGGAGCTGCTCGCCGCGCTGCGCACCGTGCACACCGGTGAGGCCGCCGTGGCGCCGCGGCTGCTGACCCGGCTGATCTCCACCTTCGTGACCGCGCCCGCCCCGCCGCGGCCGACCGTGCCCGAGGCCCCGCCGCCGGGCGAGCTGACCGCCCGTGAGGTGCAGGTCTGGCAGCTGCTCGCCACCGGTCTGGACAACACCGAGATCTCCGGGACGCTGGAGATCAGCGTCTCCACAGTGAAGAACCACATCACCAGCATCTTCGGCAAGTTGAACGTCCGGGACCGCGCGCAGGCGGTGATCGCGGCCTATGAGTCGGGGCTGGTGCGGGCCGGAGACTGCTGACGATCCGTCACACTTCCGGTTGGGTCAGACCTGCCAACTCGGCCAACCGGCGCAGGGAGTCAATCTGCTGCTCCGGGTCGAAGGCGGCGGTGGTGACCATGATCTCGTCGGCGCCGGTCTCCGCGACCAGCTGGTCCAGCTGGTCGCGGACCTCCGCCTCGACGCCGTAGAGGTGGCCGCGCTGCGCCTTCTCGAACACCTCGCGCTGACGGGTGGTCAGCTCCGTCTCCACCATCCGCTGCGGGGACGGCAGCGGCGGGAAGGTGCCCTGGGTGCGAGCGTGGGCGAGCGCCCAGGCCTCGGCGGCGAGGATCTGCCGGGCCTGCTCGGTGGTCGGAGCCACGGCGATCGGTGCGGCGACGATCACATAGGGCCGCTCGCGCCACTGCGAGGGGCGGAACGCGGCCCGGTACTCGTCGATGACCGTGATCATGCGGGACCGGTTCTGCAGGCCGCCGACCACCACCGGCAGCCCGGCTTCCGCGGCCACCTGCCCGCCCTCGCCGAGCGCCAGCACGAACGGCGGCACGGGCAGCCCGTCGGCGGGCTGGGCCCGCACCCCCGGGTAGCGGTCGGTGCCGCCGCCCAGCCACTCCAGCAGCTCGGCCAGCTGGTCCGGGAAGTCCTCGGCGTCCCGCAGCGGGTGGCCGAGCGCCTGCTGGATGCCCCGGGTGAACCCGACCGAGCGGCCGAGGCCGAGGTCGATCCGGCCGGGGAAGAGCGCGCCCAGCACGGCGAACTGCTCGGCGACCACCAGCGGCCGGTGGTTGGGCAGCATCACCCCGCCCGTGCCGACCCGGATCCGGCTGGTCGCCGAGGCGACGGCGGCCACCAGCACGGTGGGCGCCGAGCCGGCGATCCCGGGTACGGAGTGGTGCTCGGCCACCCAGAAGCGGTGGTAACCGAGCCGCTCCGCCTGCGCGGCCAGCGCCACCGTGCCGCGCAGCGCCTGGGCGGCGCTACCGCCCTCGGGGATGCAGGCCCGGTCCAGTAGTGAGAGCTTCAAGGTCGCGTCCACAACAGGCAGCGTACAAAACCGGGTGATCACACCTGGCCCGTTCACCACTTCAGGCGCATCGTCAGAAGTGGTGAACGATCAGGGAACCACCACGATCTTGCCGCGAGTGTGGCCGGTACGGCTGGCGTCGAAGGCCTCGGCGGCCTTCTCCAGCGGGAACGTCCCGGAGACCTCGACGATCAGCGCGCCCAGGTCGGCCAGACCGGCCAGTTCGGCCAGCTTGGCGCCGTCCGGGCGGACCCAGACCCAGTGGCCGCCGTGCTGCTCCACCGTGGGGTCGGCCACCGAGGCATGCCGCCCGCCGGGCGCCAGCACCGCCAGCGTGGTCTCCAACTGCCCGCCGACGAAGTCCGCCACGGTCGACACTCCCCCGGGGGCCAGCGCCCGGACCCGCTCGACCAGGCCGTCCCCGTAGGTCACCGGCTCGGCGCCCAGGCGGCGCACGAACGCATGGTTGCGCTCGGAGGCGGTGCCGATCACCTGCGCCCCGCGCGCCGCGCCGAGTTGCACGGCCAGGCTGCCCACCCCGCCGGCGGCGCCGTGCACCAGCAGGATGTCGTCCCTCTCGACCGCCAGCCAGTCCAGGCTGCGCAGCGCGGTCAGGCCTGCCAGCGGGAGACCGCCGGCCTGCGCCCAGTCCAGGCCGGCGGGCTTGCGGGCCACCGCCGAGGCGTCGACCGCGATGTACTCGGCGAAGGTACCGCCGTGCACCGTCTCCTTGCGGGCGTAGGACATCACCTCGTCGCCGGGCGCGAACTCCGGCGCGTCGGGGCCGGTCCGGACCACGACCCCGGCCACGTCCCAGCCGGGGATCACCGGGAAGACCGCGTCCATCAGGGGGTCCAGGCCGCCCGCCATCACCTTCCAGTCCACCGGGTTGACCCCGGCCGCCCGCACGGCGATGAGCACCTGGCCGGGGGCCACCTTGGGCTCGGGCAGCTCGCCGTAGCGCAGCCGGGAGTTGTCGGGGGCGTACGCGTCGTAGCTCACCGCGCGCATGAACGGACCTCCAGGTGGCCGGGTCTGTTGATCTGACGCTCCGTCGCCCGCGTCGTGGCAGCATGCTGCCCGGGTCGCGGCAGCGTGCCGCACGGGTGGTGGCAGCCTGCCGCCCGCATCGGGGCGCCGCTCGCCAGGCTATGCCGCCGAGCCCGGCACGACACGGCGGCGCGACCCCTACCGCAAATGTTGAAAAAATAAACAGTGGATGCTCTGTAGTAATGTCGAACGCGAGTACCACGAGCCCTGCAGCAAGCCACTCGCAACCACGGAGAACCTGTGCCCAGCATCAAGGCGTACGGCGCCACGTCCGCGACCGACCCGCTCGTCCCGCTCACCATCGAGCGCCGCGAGGTCGGGCCGCGCGACATCCAGATCGAGATCAAGTACAGCGGCATCTGCCACTCCGACCTCCACACCGTGCGCGGCGAGTGGGGCGACCGGCCCTACCCGCTGGTTCCCGGCCACGAGATAGCCGGCATCGTCACCGCCGTCGGCTCCGAGGTCACCAAGCACGCCGTCGGCGACCGGGTCGGCGTCGGCTGCATGGTCAACTCCTGCCGGGAGTGCGTCAACTGCCGCCGCGGCCAGGAGCAGTACTGCCTGGGCGAGACCGTCTTCACCTACGGCTCGGTCGACCGGGACGGCACCATCACCCAGGGCGGCTACGCCACTCACGTGGTCACCGACGAGGCCTTCGTGGTCCGCATTCCACAGGGCCTCCCGCTGGACGCCGCCGCACCGCTGCTCTGCGCCGGCATCACCACCTACTCGCCGCTGCGCCGCTTCGGCGCCGGCCCGGGCAAGAAGGTCGCGGTGGTCGGCCTGGGCGGCCTCGGCCACCTGGGCGTCAAGCTCGCCCACGCGATGGGCGCCGAGGTCACGGTGCTGTCGCAGTCGCTGAAGAAGCTGGACGACGGCAAGAAGCTGGGCGCCGACCGCTTCTACGCGACCAGCGACCCGGCCACCTTCGAACAGCTGGCCGGCGAGTTCGACATCGTGCTCAACACGGTGAGCGCCAAGCTCGACCTGGACGCCTACCTGTCCCTGGTCGCCAGCGGCGGCACCATGGTCAGCGTCGGCGCCCCGCCGGAGCCCCTGGCGCTCAACGCCTTCTCGCTGATCAGCATGGGCCGCAACTACGCCGGTTCGATGATCGGCGGCATCGCGGAGACCCAGGAGATGCTGGACTTCTGCGGTGAGCACGGCGTCACCGCCGAGATCGAGCTGATCCCGGCCGACCAGATCAACGCGGCGTACGAGCGGATGCTCGCCTCCGACGTGCGCTACCGGTTCGTGATCGACACCGCGACCCTGGGCTGACGCCCGCCGCGCCGGATCTCCCCGACCGGGCACCTCGGAAGGTGCGGTCGGGGAGATCCGCGTGCTTCGGCCGTGACCGCCGACCCGTGCGGCCTGACGGACCGTCATGGCCGCATGATCCGGCCGCCTCTCCCCGCGCATGGTCCTTCCCGACTGATCGTCATATCGCCTCCGTCAGAAGCGGATCGAGCGCAGCAGGGCGAGATCCGCGCTCGGCGATGCGCTCGGCCGGCCGGGCTGCGGAACCGCCGTAGGCGACCATCAGGGCGAGCTCCATGACCTGGACCTGCGCAGAGCCGGCGGCGGTGTGAGGCTCGCCCTCCGCCAGTGCCGCGCTGATCCGGTCCGAGTGGAGCAACTCGCCATCGAGACGCCGGGCCAGCGGATCGCGGGCCGTGTCCGGCAGCATTCCACGCGGCTGTGACAGCCGGCCTGCCGCGGACACCTGCCTCCCCACGCCGCGCCCGCCCGCGGCCCTCCGCTTGGCGCCCTCCGCTCGGCGAAAAGACGAAGATATGAAAACTCGCTGCGTCTTGACCTTCTCTTGGGATACGGTCCGGCGGTGACCGATCAGACCCATGAGCTTGTGGAGACCGCCACGCCGGCAGCCGGCAAGGACAGCACCTGGAGTGCGGGCGGTCAGGTGGTGGCGGCGCTGGCGCTCGGCGCGGTGATCATGGCGGGCCTGTGGGGGCTGAACATGGTCGGCGGGTCGTCGACGGCGAGCGGCAAACCCGCCACCTGTGCGCCGCCCAAGGCCACGGACTCCCCCGAGTACCCGGCACTGTGCGCCGCACTCAACCGCCCCGACCTGCCGGCCCTGCTCGGCACCCCCACCGAACACGTCTCGGAAGCGCAGTCCGGGGGCGGCCCGATCACCTTCGCGGACGGGACGAAGCATGACGACGCCTCGGCGGAGATCCAGGCCGGCCCGATCAACGTGCGTCTGACCGACAACCAGGAGCTCCCCTTCACGGACTACACCACCTTCCTGGGCCCGAAATCCGAGTCGACCTCGGTCCTCGGCCACCCCGCGGTGACGTACTCGGACCACACCACGGCCATCGGCTTCAGCCTGAACGGCGGGCACGCCACCACGAGCCCCGGCGGCATCGCCCGCCATCTCGTCGTCGCCAAGGGCACCCAGGGCGGCGGGTCCTTCGAGCTCACCATCTGGCGGCAGGACGACCAAACCCCGGACGACGCAGCCCTCTTCCGGACCGCCGTACTGGTGCTCCCCTCGCTCCAGGGATGGGGCACGGGCTCATAACCCCACGGTTCCTTCACGAAGTGGAGCCGGCCTCAGGAAACGATGGGCGAGGGGTGGAGCTGGGTGGCACCCGGCGGCTCGTACGGCGTCGGCGTCGTCCAGGCGACGGGCGACGGCGACGGGCGACGGCGACGGGCGACGAAGACCCGCCACCCGTCCGCCCACGCCGGGTGCCGCCATGAGACGCTGCGCAGCAGGAAACACCAGCGTTATCACGGAGAGGCACCCCATTGACCACCGCCATTGACCACCGCGCCGCCGTTGCAGCCGAGACCGCCGCGTTCGTGGAAGCCGTCAGGGCGGCCGACCTGACCACTCCCGTGCCGACCTGCCCCGGCTGGGCGTTGAGCGACTTGATCCAGCACGCCGGCAGTGTGCAGCGCTGGTTCGCCACGCTGCTGCGCCAGCGGATCCAGGAGCGGCCGCGCAGCCGGGACGTGGACCTGAAGCTGCCCGCCGACTCGCAGACCCTCCCCGGCTGGCTGGCCGACAGCTCCGCCGAGGCCGCCGACGCGTTCGGCACCATCGAGTCCGACGCGCCGATGTGGGCCTGGGGTGCGGACCAGCACGCCCGCTTCTGGGCCCGCCGGATGCTCTTCGAGACCCTGGTGCACCGCGTGGACGCCGAGCTCGCGCTCGGTCTGAGCCCGGCGATCGACCGCCGCCTCGCGGCGGACGGCGTGGCGGAGTTCCTGGTGAACCTGCCGTTCGCCGCGTCCTTCGCCCCCGGCACCGCCGAGCTGCGCGCCGCCGACCGGAGCATCCGGTTCAGCTGCTCCGACGGCGACGGCGACTGGCTGGTCCGGCTGCGCCCGGACGGCTTCGGGATCGACCCCGACGCCACCGACGCCGACCAGGCCGACGCCACCGTCCAGGCCCCGGCGGCCGACCTGCTGCTGCTCCTCTACGGACGGCTGGACCGCACGGCCGCCGGCATCCGCACCGCCGGCGACGAGACGCTGCTCGACCTCTGGCTCGCGCACTCGGCGTTCTAGCCCGTCGGTCGGCGTTCTTCCGGCCCGTCGCGCACAGCGCTGGGGGCAGCAAGCGGATTTCGCGGATTTGCTGATGCACTGTCAGAAATGCGAGAGGCTTGACGACTGTCCCCAGCACGTGACGACGAGGTCAGGGGGAAGGACATGGCCGAGCCCGGTGGTCTCAAGCAGTTGAAGGAACGGTTGGAGGACCAGTGGTCCCGCTGCGTCCCCGAGCTGCGCGGTTCCGGCAGAGCGCTGCCAGGTGATGCCATGGTGCGCCGGGATGTGGCCGACTCCTGGTTGCGGTCGCTGGGCACTGTGGACCCGGCGCAGACCAGCGCGCCGGTGGCCGGTGACGGCGCGGTGCACCCGCAGTGGTCCGAGTCACCACTGCGCGCGCCGGTGCACGACCTGGCCGACCAACTGCGTTGCCTGGCCGATGACATGGGCTACATCACCGCGGTGACCGACCAGTCGGGCACCATTCTGTGGACCTGCGGCGGCCGGGCGATGCTGCGGCGGGCCGAGCGCGTCAACTTCGCGCCGGGCGGCCGCTGGGACGAGCCGGCGATGGGCACCAACGCACTCTCACTGGCACTGTGCACCGGCCGGCCCAGCACCGTCTTCTCCGCCGAGCACCTGGTGGCGGCACTGCACGGCTGGGTCTGCTACTGCGCACCGATCCGCGATCCACACGGCCGACTCCTCGGGGTGCTCGACCTGTCCAGCACCTGGGACCGGGCGAACCCGATGGCGATGGCCACCGTGCGCGCACTGGTGTCCGGCATCGAGGCCGGGGTGCGCGCCAACTCCGCATCGCAGCAGCCCCGCCCGGCACCGGCCGAGGTGCGGCTCAGCGTGCTGGGCCGGGCCGAGCTGACGGTCGGCGGGAAGCAGCTGCGGCTGCCGCCACGGCAGTTGGAGATCCTCACCCTGCTGGCGCTGGAGCCCGACGGCTTCACACCGGAGCGGCTCCGAGACGCGCTCTACGCCGACCGGCCGGTCGCCGCGGCCACCTTCCGAGCCGAGGTCTCACACCTGCGGCGCGCGCTGCCTGGCACCGTGGCGACCCGGACCTACGCGCTGACCGCACCGCTCTCCTGCGACGCACTGGAAGTCCTGCAATCCGTGGCCTGCGGCGCGGTGGCGCGGGCCGTGCGCCACTACCGGGGGCCGCTGCTGCCGCGCTCGCAGGCGCCGGGAATCGCCCAGTGGCGCGAGCACATCGAGGTGGCCGTGCGCGAGGCGGTCCTGGTCAGCCCCGATCCCGAGCACGCCCTACGCTACGGCGGCCGGACACCGTACGACCTCACGGTCCATGAGCACGCCCTGCGCACCCTGCCGCCCCACGACCCGCGCCGCGCCCTCGCCGCCGGCCGGCTCGCAGCCGCGCAGCACGACTGAGCCCACTGCCACTCTGATCATCACCGCCAAGGTCAGCTGTAGACGCAGATCACGCCACACCCACGGCAGACACCGGCACCTGGGAGGGCTGACGAAGACGCGCCAGGCGGTCCTTGGTCCACTCGGTGTGGCGTTGGCGCAGCTTGGCGGCGGTCAGGTCGGTGCGGCCGAGGTCGTGGTAGTTGGGCACCCAGGTCTCGACGGTGCGGTAGGAGTTGGTGAGCGCGAAGAGGTCCCACAGCGCCACATCGGAGAGTTTCTCGCCGGCGGCTTCCTGGTACGCGGTCAGGAAGACCTCGGCGGCGTCGGGGCCGTGCAGCAGTACCAGGTCGAGTCGGCACCAGCTCACGTCGAAGCCGCGTGGCGCGAGCGACGCTCCCGACCAGTCGACGATGCCGGTGATCACGTCGTCCTGCCACAGCACGTTGCCGGACCAGTAGTCGTAGTGCGTCAGGACCGGCGGCTGGCCGGCCAGGCGGTCGGCGTGGGCGGCCAGGATCGGCGCGGCGGGGCCCCGGCCACCGGAGCGGGCGACGGAGGCCGAGGCGGCCAGGCCGTCGCGGAGACCGGACAGCCGGGCGAGCGGGACGGAGTGGATGCGGGCCAGGGCGCGGCCCAGCTGCTCCGCCGCCGTCTCCGGGCAGGCCGGCGTGATGTCGGCGTGCCCGGGAAGGCGGGTGATCAGGACGGCCGGTTCACCGAACCGCAGCCCGTCCGGGTCGGCACCGGCAAGCCGCGGTGCCCAGCCGTCCAGCCCGTCGATGGCCGCCAACACCCGTGCCTCGTAGGCCGGTGCGCGGTCGCCCGGCGGAAATCGCCGCAGCACCAGCTCGGTTGAGGAGTCCGGGGTGCGGAGGAGGTGGGTGGCGGCGTGCGCACCGCCGGCGAGGCGCTGGGCGGCCCAGCCGTCAGCGGCGGGGCCGGCGAGCTCGCTTGCCCAGGCGAGCGCCGCTGGGGGCGGGGGTGAGTCGATCACCGGGCCATGGTGATACCGCCGTTGGCCAAGGGCAACCGGATTCCCGCACGCGGGGCGTCAGAACACCCCCGCCAACGGCCCGTTCGCGCCTCTCACGGCACCATCACCACCAGCACCGGCCCGGTCGCGAAGGGCATGGTGCCGCCGTCGGGCAGGGTGAACGAGGTGCCGGCGGCGGGGTCGGGGCGGCTCCAGTGGGTGGCCCACACCTTGCCGTCGCGCAGCACCTCCGCCTGGCCCGATCCGGTGCTCTGGGTGAACACCTCGTTGTCGGGGTGCCCGGCGTTGAAGTCGGTGAACTGCCCGGGCACGATGCTGACGTGCTGGACGACCACGGTCGCGGTGCCGGACCACGCCGAGTGGCCGTCCACGGACACGTCGTAGCCGCTGCCGTTGAAGTGGACGCCGAGGGACGCGGCAGGCAGGTGCCAGGTCATGTCGGTGAGCGCGGTGCCGCCGCCCGGTGCGGCGCCGAACGCGAAGCCCGGGGAACGGGCGGGCACGGACGGGTACTTGGCGAGGATCTGGTGCGGATCGATGAAGGTGGGGTCCATGGCGCGGTTGCTGAACGCACCGGGGTCGTCGAAGGGGGTGACGGTCTGCAGGTCGGCGTGGTCGAGCAGCGGTATCAGCCCGCTGATCGCGCCGCTGTAGGCGAAGTCGAGGCGCCCGTACTGCTGGAGGAGCGGGATGTCGGTCTGCCGGGCCGAGCGGACCGGGCCGATCTTGTCGGGCAGGTGGTTGGCGTCGTAGACGGCGAGGAACCGGGAGAGTCCGCCCTCGACCTGGACCCAGTACACGATGTCGGCCTGGCCGAGCCCGTGCTGGATCTGCTGGATGTTGCGGCCCACGTTGTCGATCTTCACGGCGAGCAGGTTGCCCGCGGTGCCGCTGTTGTCGAGCGGGTTCGCGGCCTGCCCCGTCGGGGACGGGGACGGCGGCGGGGGCTTGTGCGCGCTGCTGCTGCAGCCCTGGACGGCGATGAGCCCGGCGACTCCGGCTCCGGCCACCGCGAGCGGCAGTCGATGTCTGCGCATTGGTGTCACCCCTTGACAGCTGGGTGGAACCGGCCGACGGCGCGCACGCCGGGGCCCTCATCCCTTTGTATACGCAACCGCCGAGTCCGTGAAGCCCCGCGGTTGCCACGCACTCCGAAACAGGTGATCAGTCGGTCGGCACCCGGATCGTCGTCACCGACTGCTGCCGGGGGTTGAGCGGACTGCTGCCGTCGTTGCGGCTGCTGACCGAGGTCGGGTAGTCGACCTGCTGCGCTGACCGCATGTCAACGAGGGGGACGACGGTCGCGAACGTCACCCCCCTCGTCCCACCGCTGGTCGTCCCTCACCCCAGGTCGCGGCGGCGCAGCCCGAGCAGTCCGGCCGCGGCGAGCAGGCCGCTCAGCAGGCTCAGCCACAGCAGCGGCGCGGCGTGCAGGGCGCCGCCGGGGAGCCTCGGCACATGCGTGAAGGGCGACAGGTCGAGCAGCCAGTGGCCGGCGTTCAGCGTCGGGCCGAGGAACGAGATGAGCAGCAGCAGCCCGAGCAGCCCCCAGACCCCCGTGGTCCACTGCGGCCGCAGACCGAACAGCGCGGTGCCCGCCGCCGCGAACAGCCATACCGCGGGCGCCTGGACCAGCCCGGCCGCGAGCAGTCGGCCGATCCAGCCGCCGGTGTCCCCGAGTACGGCCCCCGTGCCCAGTCCCATCGCGAGTGCGCCGGCCTCCAGCAGCACGACCGTGCCCAGCAGCGGGTACAGCAGGTGCCCGCCGGCCCAGGACAGGCGGCCGACGGCGGTGGCCAGCACCGGCTCGGCGCGGCCGCCGGTCTCCTCCTCGCGCAGGCGCAGCACGGTCTGCACGGGGTAGACCGCGACGGCCATGGCGAGGAACGTCATGCAAGTGGACAGGTAGGAGTCGACGGCGCCGGTGGTGCCGCCCAGCCGCGCCAGGATCTGTGCGGTCTCGGGCGTGTCGTTGATGAGCTGCCGCAGGCCCTTGCTGACGCCGCCGAGCACGAATCCGAAGACGATCAGCCCGGCCGCCCAGGCCCGCAGCGCGGCCCGCTGCAACCGCCAGGCCAGGCCCAGCGGTCGACCGAGCTCCGCGCCCGCCGTCGCCGGGCCGGGGCGCTGCGGCAGCAGGCCACCGCCGAGGTCGCGCCGGGCGAGCAGCAGGTAGGCGGCGGCGATCTCCACACCGGCGGCGGCGAGCAGCAGGCCGAGCGCCCACCAGTGGTCGCCGCCGTACGGGCGGACGCGTGCGGCCCAGCTCAGCGGCGAGAGCCAGCCGATCCAGGACGGGCCGCCGCTGCCTGCCGCGTCGCCGACCGCCCGCAGCAGGAACGCCGCGCCCAGGGCCGCGCCGGCAAGGCCGTTGGCCGCGCGGGCGGTCTGGGTGACCTGCGCGGTCACGGCGGTCAGGCCGGCGAAGAGCAGGCCCACGGCGGGGAAGACCAGCGCGAACGCGAGCGAGCCCGCCGCGTTCTGGCCCAGGCCGAGCAGCAGCGCCAGCACGGCGGCCGCGATCGCGAGGCCCGCCGACCCTGCGGTGACCAGGGCCGCGGTCAGCGGCGCCCGGCGGTCCACCGCACCCGCTGCGACGAGTTCGAGCCGGCCCGACTCCTCCTCGGCCCGGGTGTGCCGGGTGACCAGCAGCTGGCTCAGCAGCGCGATCATCACCGGGCCGATCGCCAGCATCCGCCAACTCGTCAGCGCGCCCAGCGAGTGGGTGTCGTACAGCGGGCCGTACAGGGCGCGCAGCGAGGCGTTGGCGTTGACGCTCAGCGCGAGGTTGTCGCGCGAGCCCTGCGACGGGTACAGCTGCCGCAGCGACACGGCGGTGCCGGCCACCGACGCGACCAGTGCGTAGAGCCAGACCGGGAGCATGATCCGGTCGCGGCGCAGCGCGAGGCGCAGCAGCACGGGCAGTCCAGCGGTCATGCCTGCGGCTCCAACTCGCTTGCGGTGCCTTCGTAGTGGCGCAGGAACAGTTCCTCCAGAGTGGGCGGCCTGCTGACCAGCGACCGCACGCCTGCGCGGGTCAGGGCGACCAGCAGGGCGTCCAGGTGCTGCGCGTCCACCTGGCAGCGCAGCCGGTTGCCGTCGTACTGGACGTCGTGCAGCCCGGGTAGCTCCGCCAAGCCCCGTACCGGCGTGGCGAGTTCGGCCTCCACCGAGGTCCTGGTGAGGTGCCGCAGCTCGGCGAGGGTGCCGGTCTCCACGGTGCGGCCGGCCCGGATGATGCTGACCCGGTCGCACAGCGCCTCGACCTCGGACAGGATGTGGCTGGACAGCAGCACGGTGCGCCCGCGGCTGCGTTCCTCGGCCACGCACTGGCGGAACACCTCCTCCATGAGCGGATCCAGCCCGGAGGTGGGCTCGTCCAGGATGAGCAGTTGCGCGTCCGAGGCGAAGGCGGCGACCAGGGCGACCTTCTGCCGGTTCCCCTTGGAGTAGGCGTTGCCCTTCTTGGTCGGGTCGAGCTCGAATCGTTCGAGCAGCTCGCCGCGCCGGGCTGCGGCTATACCGCCGCGCAGCCGCCCGAGCAGGTCGATGACCTCGCCGCCGGTGAGGTTGCGCCACAGGGTGACGTCACCGGGTACGTAGGCGATGCGGCGGTGCAGTGCCACCGCGTCCCGCCAGGGGTCGCCGCCGAGTAACTGCGCGGATCCGGAGTCGGCCCGGATCAGCCCGAGCAGCGCCCGGATGGTGGTGGACTTCCCAGCGCCGTTGGGGCCGAGGAAGCCGTGGACCTCTCCCTCGGCGACGCTCAGATCGAGGCCGTCGAGGGCGCGTGTCCGGCCGAAGGTCTTCACCAGGCCGGATACCGAGATTGCGGTTGACATGCCGCTCACGCTACACGTAATTCATAATTTTCTGAATGTTCTGAACTGGTGAACGCCCACGATAGGCTGAGCGCATGGGAACCAGTGGGGATGCGGCCAGTGGGGATCCCGGCGGCGGGGCTGCCGGGGGTGCGGTGGACCAGCAGGCGCTGCGCGACTTCGTCGAGCGCTTCGCGGGCGTGATGACCGAAAGCGGGATGCAGCGGATGCCCGCGCGGGTCTTCGCCGCGCTGCTCGCCACCGACTCCGGCCGCCTGACCGCCGCCGAGCTCGCGGAGCGGCTGGAGGTCAGCCCGGCGGCCGTCTCCGGCGCGATCGGCTACCTCTCCCAGGTCCACCTGGTCGTTCGTGAGCGCGAGCCCGGTTCGCGCCGCGACCGCTACCGCGTGCTGGACGACGTCTGGCAGGAGGCCCTGATCAACCGGGACCGGACCCTGGCCCTGTGGGAGACCAGCCTCACCGAGGGCGTCGAACTGCTCGGTGCGGACTCCCCCGCCGGCGCGCGCCTGAACTCCTCCCGGGCCCTCTTCAGCTTCCTGCGCCGCGAGATGCCGCTGCTGATCGAGCGCTGGTACCAGGAACGCGACCGGCTCGCCGCCGAGCACTGACCTCCTCAACTGCGGCCACGGCCGCCATGCGGGGTGTCAGCACGAGCCCGAAGTCGGACCCGTTCAACAGCCGGGCGGCGCGATCGCCTCGACATCGGCGACCGATACCCCGTCATGGCACCCACCAGGCACCCCGCTCGCGCCATGCCGCTGCGCAATGGCGGCCATAAGCAACACGCCTGGCGGCGCGTTGCCGCCGGGCGCGCCGCGGTGCTTCGCTGGAGGGCGAACAAGGCACGGACGGCGTGCGGATCCCCCGGACGCGAATGACCAGACGACAAAGGGGCTGTCCATGATCTCCCTCTCCCTCGCGGGCAAGGTGGCGCTGGTGACCGGCGCCACCAGCGGCATCGGTGCGGCCACCGCGACCGCCCTGGCCGAGCAGGGCGCACACGTCCTGGTCGCGGGCCGCAATGCGGCGCGCGGCGAGGCCGTGGTGGCGGCGATCCGCGAAGGCGGCGGCAAGGCCGACTTCGTCGCCGCCGAGCTGCGCGACGCCGCCGCCGTGCGCCGACTCGCCCGTACGGCGACCGAGCTCGGCGGCGGCCGGGTGGACGTCCTGGTCAACAACGCCGGCGTCTACCCGTTCAAGATGACCGAGGAGGTGACCGAGGAGGAGTTCGACGCCGTCTTCTCCATCAACGTCAAGGCGGTGTTCTTCCTGGTGGCCGAGCTCGCCCCGGCGATGGCGGACCGCGGTGCGGGCGCGATCGTCAACATCAGCACCCAGGTCGCCTCCTACGGCGCACCGGGCATGTCGCTGTACGGCTCCAGCAAGGCGGCGGTCAACCTGCTGACCCGTACCTGGGCCGCCGAGTACGGCCCGCGCGGTGTGCGGGTCAACACCGTGGGCGTCGGCCCCACCCGCACCGAGGGCAGCGCGCCCATGGGCGAGAGCCTCGACGAGCTGGCCGCCGAGGCCCCGGCGGGCCGGCCCGCGGAGGCCGAGGAGATCGCCGCGGCCGTCGTCTACCTGGCCAGTGACGCGGCCGGCTTCGTGCACGGCGCCATCCTGCCGGTCGACGGCGGGCGCACCGCCGTCTGAGCCGCACCCGCCAACCGCTTCAGTGGGCCTGCGCCGGATCCAGTCCGGCGACGAGCCGGCCCACGTCCCGGCGCCGCGAGTCGGCCGCCCAGACCGCCCAGGTCCGGCGCACCAGCGGGTGGCCGACCAGCGGCGCCCAGGTGACCCCGTCGGACACCGGTTGCGACCAGTCCGGCGGGGCGAGCGCGAACGCCCTTCCCGCGCTGACGGCCGCGAGCTTCACCTCGGCGATCAGTCGCTGCCCGTGCGGGGCCGCCGCGCCGAGCGTGTGGCCGTGGCTGCGCAGGATCGCCGTCAACTCGTCGAACCAGGCCGGGCTGTCGGAGCGCGGGAACGCCAGCCATTCGAATCCGGACAGCGCTTCGAGTGCGATCCCCTGCGGGCCCAGCAGATTCGCCGCGCGGTCCGAGGCGAGCAGCACGCCCAGGCGCTCACGGGACACCAGCAGGGAGTCGAACCCCGCCACCGCGGGCCGCTCGCGCAGCAGCCCCACCTCCAACTCCCCTGCGCGCAGCGCGCCCGTCTGCTCGGCCGTGGAGAGATGGCGGACCAGCACCCGGGTGGCCGGCGACGCCTCCGCGAGCCGCGCCAGCGCGGGCGCCAGCACCGCGGCCGGGAGCTCCAGCGGAACGCCGACCCTCAGCGCACCGCCGTCCGCGTCCAGGAACGCGGCCATCGCCCGCACCGCCTGGCCATGGCGGGCGATCACCGCTCGTGCCTCGCCCAGCAGGACGTCGCCCACCTCGGTCGGTCGCACGCCTGTGCTGCTGCGCACCAGCAGCGCGACCCGCAACTCCCGTTCCAGGCCTGCCACCGTCTGCGACAGCGCGGGCTGGCTCACATGCAGCCGGCGCGCGGCGGCAGAGAAGCCGCCCTCTTCGACCACGGCGACGAACGCCTGCAACTCACGCAGCTCCATGCCCACATCGCACCACATCGGGTGGATGACTTCGGCGGCACGGGAGTGTCGTGGCCGAATCCCCGCCGGAGTGCCCCAGTCTCGTTTCCAAAAGGAGGCGATGATCATGGCCGCCGTGTGCCGCTCCAGAGGTCTCACCCCTGCCGCGTTGCTGACTCTTGCGGTGCTGGCTACTGCCACGGCGTGCAGCAGCGGCAAGGCTCCCGCTCCGGGGAGCAGCCCCCCGGGTCCAGGGAGCAGCCCCACGGCCGGCGGGCAGGCGGCGACCGTCACCGTGACCGAGAAGGAGTACTCCCTCGGCCTCTCGCAGACGCAGGTCGCGCCCGGCACCTACACGTTCGTCGCGGACAACGCCGGGACGATCGCCCATGCCCTGGCCATCTCGGGCCCCGGTGTGAGCCCGACGCAGACCTCCGCCATCTCCCCGGGTAGCAAGGCGCAGTTCACGGTCACGCTCCAGCAGGGAAGTTACGAGCTGTGGTGCCCGATCGACGGCCACAAGGCCCTCGGCATGGACACCCACATCCAGGTCGGGGCGGCAGGCTCGACTTCACCGTCCGGTGGCGCCACGCCGAGCAGCACCGGTGCCGGCGGTGCCTACTAGATCGCGCCCCGGGCGGCGGGCGGCGCGGGCACGGCGAACGGAGTACCGATCCGCCACCTGCCGCATGTCATCACGAATAGTAGCGGTTCGAGTACTTATTGTATTTTCATGTGTACTCACACTCTGCCCGCGCTCGGCCGCGGGCTCACCTCGCTCACGATTGCGCTCGCCATCGGAACGGCGGCCGCGGCCGCCCCCGCCGCAGCCGTCTCCGACGGGGCCTTCCTCCACGGCCTGACCACCATCGACAAGGTCGCCTCGACCGTCCCCGCCAACGGCGACCAGAACCCCTACGGCACCGTCGTCATCAAGCACGACGCAGGCGATCTGCACCAGGGCAACGTCCTGGTCAGCAACTTCAACAACGGCCAGAACCAGCAGGGCACCGGCACCACCCTGGTGCAGGTCAGCCCGCAGGGCACGGCGACGGTCTTCGCCCAGATCGACCCGGCCCACCTGCCCGGCCCGTGCCCCGGCGGGGTCGGGCTCACCACCGCGCTGAGCGTGCTGCCCGGCGGCTGGGTGGTGGTCGGCAGCCTGCCCACCAGCGACGGCACCTCCGCCACCGCCCGGGCCGGCTGCCTGCTGGTGCTCGACAGCCACGGAACGGTGAAGGAGACCCTCACCGGCGACGGCATCAACGGCCCCTGGGACATGACGGCCGTCAGCCACGAAGACCACACCGACCTGTTCGTCACCAACGTGCTCAACGGCACCGTGGCCGGCGGCGGCAAGGAAGTCGACCGGGGCACGGTGCTGCGCATCGCCCTGAAGGATCACGGTGACCAACCGCCGGAGCGGGTGAAGACCACGGAGATCGGCTCCGGCTTCGCCCAGAAGACCGATCCGAACGCCCTGGTGATCGGCCCGACCGGAGTGGGCCTCGGCGAGGACGGCACGCTCTACGTCGCCGACACCGTCAAGAACCGGATCACCGCCATCCCGCACGCGGTGGAGCGCGAGGACAGCGCCGGCACCGGACGCGTCGTCAGCGCCGACCACCACCTGAACGGCCCGCTCGGCTTGGCCATCGCCCCGAACGGCAACATCCTCACCGTCAACGGCGGCGACGGCAACATCGTCGAGACCACCCCGGGCGGCGACCAGGTGGCCCACCGGCTGCTGGACAGCAGCGGCAACCCGCCCGGCGCGGGAGCCCTGTTCGGGCTGGCGGTCGACCAGGACTGCGACTCGGTCTACTTCGTCGACGACGCCACCAACTTCCTCAACGTGCTCCACTGACCTGACCACGCAGAAAGATCGGGCTCCCCGGGCCGTCGTGGCGCGGGGAGCCTGCCCTTGTGGTGCGACGGCTCCCTGTGGGCCGGGGTGTCCCGCCGGCGGACTGCAGCCGGCCGGCTCAGCGCAAGGCCGGGCCGCGCAGGAGCAGCAGGGCCAGGTCGAGGGCGCTGAGGGCGATGGTGAGCAGGAACGGCAGGCGGCTGTCCGGGTGCCGGGGGCGGGGAAGGGCGGCGACCGTGGCGAGTCCGGTCGCCGCGGCCAGTCCGGTCCAGCCCACCGGTCCTGGTGGTCCGGGCGGGCCGAGGGCGAGGGCGGCGGAGGCCGCGAGCAGGGTGAGGGCGGCGAGGCCGCGGCTGCGGGTGCGTCCGAGCCGGTGGGGGAATCCGTGAATCCCGCAGGCCAGGTCCGCGTCGATGTCCGGCAGCACATTGGTGAGGTGGGCACCGACGCCGAGCAGTGCTCCGGCCGCGAGCAGCCAGGCCGGTGGCCACGGGTGGTCGGGCAGGCCGAGGGTGACGAAGGCGGGCAGCAGCGCGAACGCCAGCGCATAGGGGGCCCAGGACCAGCGGGTGCGTTTGAGGACGGCGTTGTAGGCCAGCGCGGCGGCCACCGCCACGAGGTGCGCGAAGCCCGCTGCGGCGCCCGATGCGAGGGAGAGCGGTACGCAGGCCGCGGCCGCCCCGCAGGCGGCGGCAGCGGCGGACGAGGGGGCCAGGGTGCCGACGGCCAGGGGCTTGTCGCGTCGCCCCGCGCGGATGTCGCGTCTCACGTCGATCAGGTCGTTGCTCCAGCCGACGCAGAGCTGGCCACTGAGCACGGCGAGCGCCACCAGCAGGCACCCTGCCGGGCCGCGTCCCACGGCTACGGCGAGCGCCGTGGCCATGCCACTGACGGCGACGGCCGGCACGGGGTGGGCGGCCAGCAGCAGCGCGACCGGCGAGCCGGTTCGACGCGGCACGGCTTCGATGGGCACCCGTCGATGCTAGGGCCTCTCGTATGGATCAGGTCGGACCAGCGCGCGGCTCCCCCATAGGCAACCGACGACAACGCAGCGTGGGGGTCCCTCCCGGCCGAAGGCCGGCGGCGTGCGTGCTCCGACGCCGCGCGCCCGGCACGATCCATAAGAGCGGCCCTCCGGCGGTCGAAACCTGAAGGTGCGTCAGCCGCGCCCGGGCGAACGGCGTGCCGCCGAATCGCGGAACCCGGCGCCTAGCATGTCGGGATGACCCGGATTGTCGCGGTTCACGGAGTCCTGCCACCCCACCGGTACCCTCAGGAGGAGATCACAGGCATGGTCGGCTCGTCCTGCCGGCTGCCGCGCGAGGACCGGGCCGTACTGGAACGCGTCCACGCCGCTTCCGGCGTGACGGGACGTCATCTCGCACTGCCGCTGGAACACTACGCCGGGATCGACGGCTTCGGGGCACGCAACGACGCCTTCCTCGCAACGGCGCTGGAGCTCGGCCGCGACGCCGTCCGGGGCGCCCTCGACCAGGCGGGCCTGGCGGCCTCCGATGTCGATCTGGTGGTCTCCACCTCCGTGACCGGCATCGCCGCGCCGTCGCTGGAGGCGCGGCTGGCCACGGTGCTGGGCCTGCGACCGGACGTAAAACGGGTGCCAGTCTTCGGCCTCGGCTGTGTCGCGGGGGCCGCGGGCCTGGCCCGGTTGCACGACTACCTCGTCGGGCACCCCGGCGAGGCGGCACTGCTGCTCTCGGTCGAGCTGTGCTCCCTCACGCTCCAGCGCGCCGACACGTCCATGCAGAACCTGGTCGCCGGAGCGCTGTTCGGTGACGGCGCCGCCGCCGCCCTGGCCGTCGGGTCCCGCCATGAGGCGGGCCGCGGCGACCCCGCCACGAGTGGCCCGCAGATCGTCGCGACGCGCAGCCATCTCTTCCCCGGCACGGAGCACCTGCTGGGCTGGTCCATCGGCGACACCGGCTTCCACATCATGCTCGGCGCAGACCTGCCCGACCTGCTCCAACGTCAGCTCGGCGGCGTGGTCGGCGGCTTCCTCGCCGACCACGACGTCAAGACGGCGGACGTGACCGCGTGGATCTGCCACCCGGGCGGCCCCAAGGTCCTGGACGCCGTACGCGAAGCCCTGGACCTGCCCGCACGCGCCCTGGAACTGACCTGGCGCTCCCTCGCCGAGGTCGGCAACCTCTCGTCCGCGTCGGTGCTCCACATCCTGCGCGACACGCTCGCGCTGCGTCCGCCGCTTCCCGGGACGCCTGGCCTGCTCCTGGCGATGGGGCCCGGCTTCTGCGTCGAGCTCGTCCTGCTGCGCTGGTAGCCGGCGATGACCCCCTACAGCGTCCTGGTCCTCCTGGTCGCCCTGGAGCGCCTCGCGGAGCTGGTCACCGCCCAGCGGCACACGCGGTGGAGCCGCGCCCGCGGCGGCGTGGCGCACGGCGCCGGTCGCTACCCGGTCATGGTCGTGCTGCATGCCGGGCTGCCGGCCGGCTGCCTGCTGGAGACCGCACTGGTGCACCGGCCGTTCCTGCCCTGGCTGGGCCGGCCGGCCTTCGAGGCCGTGCTGCCGGGCCAGGCGCTGCGCTGGTGGTGCATCGCCTCGCTCGGGCCCCGCTGGAACACCCGGGTGATCGTGGTTCCCGGCCTGCCCCTGGTGGAGCGCGGCCCCTACCGGTGGCTGCGTCACCCGAACTACCTCGCCGTGGTCCTCGAAGGCGTGGCGCTGCCGCTGGTCCGCACCGGCTGGCTCACCGCAAGCGGGTCCACCCTGATCAACGTCCCGTTGCTGGTCACCCGGATGCGCCGCGAGAACGCCGCCCTGACCCTGGCCGCACCAGGGTGATCGACCTCATCGTGGCCGGCGGCGGCCCGGCCGGCCTGGCCACCGCCATCCACGCCGCACGCGCCGGGCTGGAGGTCGTCGTCGCCGAACCGCGCCGCACGCCGATCGACAAGGCCTGCGGCGAGGGCCTGATGCCGCACGGCGCGCAGGCCCTCGCCGGACTCGGCGTCCAGGTCACGGGACAGCCGCTGCGCGGCATCCGCTACCTCGACGACCGCCACCAGGCCGAGGCCCGGTTCCGCGGCGAGCCGGGCCTGGGTGTGCGCCGCACCGACCTGCACGCGGCACTCGCCCACCGGGCCCGGCAGCTCGGCATCCGAGTGCTGCCGGTGCTGGTGGACGGCGTGCGCCAGGACGGCTCCTCGGTGTCCGCGGCGGGACTGCGGGCCAGGTACCTCGCCGCCGCCGACGGCCTCCACTCGCCGATCAGACGCGGGCTCGGGCTCGACCGCCCGGTGGACGGCCCTCGCCGCCACGGTCTGCGCAGGCACTTCGCGGTCGCCCCGTGGTCCGACTGCGTCGAGGTGCACTGGTCGCCTTCGGCCGAGGCCTACGTCACGCCGCTGGCACCGGACCTGGTCGGCGTCGCCGTACTGACCTCCCGCCGCGGCTCCTTCGAGCAGCACCTCGCCGCCTTCCCCGCCCTCCTGGACCGGCTGCCCACCGGCGCGGCGGGCCCGGTGCGTGGAGCGGGGCCGATGCGGCAGCGGGTGCGCGCCCGGGTGGCCGGACGGGTGCTGCTGGTGGGCGACGCGGCCGGATACGTGGACGCGCTGACGGGCGAGGGCCTCTCCCTCGCCCTGGCCGGCGCGGCGGCCCTCGTGGGCTGCGTCCGAGCCGACCGCCCCGAGGCCTACGAGCGGGCCTGGCGCAGCGTGACCCGCCGCCACCGGCTCCTCACCCACGCGCTGATGTGGACCCGTGGGCGGTCGGCGCTGGCACCGCACATCGTCCCGGCCGCGGCACACCTGCCGCCGCTCTTCTCCGCGCTGGTCAACCGCCTCTCCTGAGCGGGGCGGGAGCTCGGCCGGCGCCTCGATGAACCGGCGTTCGGGCCGGCGCGTACCAAACGGAGAACGCCCCTGCCGCCGGGCCCGGCGAACCCCTCCGCGACGGTCGGGCGCAGCTCACCGTTCTCCGAGAAGCGATCACGCGGAAAGGAGACGCCGCCGTGGCCGCCGCCACCACCGAGGTCCACCCGCCCGCCACGCACCGATCCCGCACCGCCGCCGTGCTGTGGCTGCTGAGCCTGCTCACCGCGGCCGGGCTGGCCGTCGACGCCTATGTGCACGCCGACCTCGCCCAGTCCTACGACCCGATCAAAGCCACCGTCAGCCAGGGCGGCCTCTTCCGGGCCGAAGCCGCGGCAGCGGCCCTCGCCGCCCTGCTCCTGCTCGTCCTGCGACGCCACCGGTACGCCTGGCTGCTCGCCTTCGCCGTGGCCGGCGCGGGTGTCGCGGCCGTACTGGTGTACCGCTACAACGATGTCGGGGCCATCGGTCCCCTGCCGAACATGTACGAACCGATCTGGTACCCCGAGAAGACCGCATCCGCCATCGCCGAGGGCGTTGCCGCCGCCACCGCCCTGGCCGGGCTGCTGCTCACCTGGCGCCGACCGGCGAGGGGCACCGGCCGCCGCCATCGGCCGTCCCGCGCGCGCCAGTAGGCCACGGGCCTACTGGCGCGCGCGGTTCAATGCAGCCGCTGCTCCCAGTCGGCCGGGACGCGGCCGGCCGGTCCCGGGACGGGCTGGCTGACCGGGTGCGAGGTCGGGTCGGCCAGCGCCGGACCGCCGTCGTAGAACTGCTCGGTCTCGAAGTTCCAGAACCAGTCCTCGCCGGGTTCGAAGCTGGTCAGGAAGGGATGGCCCGCCGCGCGGGCGTGCGCGCTGGCGTGCTGGGCCGGTGAGGAGTCGCAGCAGCCGATGTGACCGCAGGCGGCGCACCGGCGCAGGTGGAACCACCACCCCTCGGCCGCCAGGCATTCCACGCATCCCTCGCCGCTCGGGGGCACGCTCGGGTCGATACCGGGGATCGTTCTGTCACCACTCATCACTGACACCTCCTCAGTCAGCGTAGCGACCCGTCGGGAGCCGGGCCTGCGGGAGCGCGGGATCCCCGGCACCAGGGCGGTTCCGCCGACCCCGCGCCACCCCTCGGCCCGGCGTTCCGGTGCATTGCGCCGGGGCCGGTTCGTGGCGGAGAGGTAAAGGGAGATAGCGTCGTCCAGTGCTGTTCCGTATCCTCCTGACCCGGCGCTGGGTGATCCTGACCCTCGTCTTCTTCGCGATCATCCCGGCGATGTTCCTGCTCGGACGGTGGCAGTACCACCGCTATGAGCAGACCAACCGGCAGAACACCGCGACCTCCGCCGCGATGCAGGCGCCGCCGGTCGCGATGGACGTGATCTCGCACCCCGGCGGGACGGTGCCCGCCGCGGAGACGTACCGCTCGGTCACCGCGACCGGACACTACGACCCGTCGCACGAGTTCGTGATCCGCCAGCGCACCGACGCCTCCGGCGACACGGTCGGCTACTACCTGGTCACCCCGCTGGTCACCGACGCGGGCGACGTGGTGCTGGTCAACCGCGGCTGGGTCGCCTCGAACGCGGACGCCACCAGCTACCCGACGGTGCCGCCGGCCCCCTCCGGTGAGCTCACGGTGACCGGTCGACTGCGGCCCGACGAGACCTTCCGGCGCGAGCAGCGCGGGCTGCCGGACCGGATGTTCATGCGGATCAACAGCAGCGAGCAGGCCGCGCGCCTGAAGCAGCCGGTGGTCGCGGGCTACCTGGAACTGGTCTCCACCAACCCCACCCCGCCGGGCGCCGACGAGGCCGAGCACGTGCCGGGCCCCAATGTCACCTCCACCGGCGACGCCGCGGTGGTCGGCAAGGGCGTGCACCTGCCCTACGCGATCCAGTGGTGGCTGTTCGCCGCGCTGATCCCGGCCGGCTGGATCGTCATGCTGCGCCGCGACCTCCGCGAGGCCCGCGAGAAGCAGGCCGCCGACGAAGCCGCCGCAGCCGGCCCCGCCCCGGACGACCCGGCAGACGAGCCCGGCCCCACGCCGGACCCCGACAAGGCCCCGGTCCCGGCTGCCGAGTCCGACCCCGCGCAGCGCTAGTACGCGCGCACGGTGTTCACCGTGCTGAGGCCGCAGCTCTCGACGAGCTGCGGCCTCATCGTTTTGCGGCGGCTGGTGCGGGGTTCCGCGCGCGGCATCAACTCGTGACGACGGGCGCGGGTTCGGGTTCGGGTTTGGGAACATCGCGCAGGTGACGGAGCGGGGAGAAGAACACGAACCAGCCGGCCGCCGAGAACCCGATGACCGCCACCCAGAGTGCGGGCCGCACCCCGATCAGCGTGCCCAACAGCCCGCCGAGGATGCCGCCGATCGGCATGGTGCCCCAGACGACCCAGCGGACGGCCGCGTTCATCCGCCCCATCAGCTCAGGGGGCGTCACCGACTGCCGGTAGCTGACCTGCGCGATGTTGTACACCATCACCGCGAAGTAGGTGATGCTCCAGCCCAGCGGGACGAGCAGCACTCCCCAGCCGCGCCAGGCCGCCGCCGCGATGGCCTGCGGGGCGCTGAACGACAGCGCGGACATCCAGATGATCCGAGCCGAGCCGAACCGCTTCGCCAGCCGGCCGGCGAGCATGCCGCCGGCGATACCGCCGATGGCCCCACCCGCCATGATCAATCCGGTGAACGCGGGCCGCACGTGCAGCACCCGGATCAGGAAGACCATCGCCAGCGCCGTGTTCACGCCGCTGAACAGATTCGAGATGCCCGTGCACGCCACGATCCTCCGCAATATCTTGTGGTGGACGACGAATCGCAGTCCTTCGGCGATCTGGCTGCGCAGTGTCTCCTCCGGCCGCCGCGCAGGCGGCGGCTCCTCGCGCTTCCTGATGCCGAGGATCGACGCGACCGAGACCGCGTAGGAGATCGCGTCGGCCGTCATCGCACCCGCCGCCCCGAATGCCGCCACCAGCCCGCTGCCCAGGCTGGGTCCGCCGAGCTGTGAGAAGGCGCTGGTGGTCCCGAGCTTGGCGTTGGCGTCCATCAGCTGCTCGGTGCGGACCAGCGACGGCAGGTAGCTCTGGTAGGAGACGTCGAAGAACACCGTGCACACGCCGGCGGCCAGTGCGACCAGGTAGAGCTGCGTCATGGTCAGACCGCCGAGGGCCGCCGCCAGCGGCAGCGAACCGATCAGCAGCAGGCGCAGCAGGTCGCAGGCGACCATGATGGACCGCTTGGAGCCGCGGTCCACGAGCGCGCCCGCGGGCAGCGCGATCAGCGCGAACGCCGCCGTGGTGGCCGCGGTCAGCAAACCGACCTGGAAGGTGCTCGCCTTGAGCACGACGACCGCGAGCAGCGGCAGCGCGATCTGGGTGACTGCCGAGCCCATCTCACTGACCGTCTGGCCGCCCCACAGCAGCATGAAATCCCGCTGATGCCACAGGCTCGGACTGCCGAGCTCCGGCTCGGCTTCGCGCACATCCGTCGCCGGTTCCGTCACAGCGCCTGCTCCATCTCAACCCCCACCAAGATCGCCTGATACCGCGCGCCACCCTAGCGACCTCGAATCGTCCGTGTCCGACGTAGAGTTCCCCTCTGTAGCAGAACTGCGACAGTGCGAGCCGGACGGAGGAGCATGAACGGGAGCGAGCGGCCCGGGTCCGGGCCCGCCTGGCGCCCGATCGGCCTCCGCTGGACGCCCGACGAGCAGGTGGCCCTGGAGTGGGACGCACCCGCCGGCCGCGCACCGCGATTGAGTCCGCTCCCGGCCGGCGGTCGGCTGGCCGTGCTGGTGGGCGCGGACCGGCGCTGCGTGGGCGTCCGGCACGCGGGCCGACGGATCGAATGCCCGCTCACCGCCCCGCTCGCCCCGGCCGCCCGCCGGGCGCAGTGCGAGGCGTGCGGCGCGCTGGCGGCCACCAACTCCGTTGCCACCGACACCAGTCTGCTGGACGACAAGCGCGAGTACGCGGTGTACCTGGCCCACCACGGCGAGTTGATCAAGGTCGGGATCAGCAGGACCGAGCGCGGCTCGGCACGCCTCCTCGAGCAGGGCGCGCTGGCCTCGGTCGTCCTCTCCACCGGATCGCTGCCGGCCGCGCGCCGGGTCGAGCGGCTACTCGGTGCGGCGCTGGGGCTGCCCGACCGGGTCAGCAGCAGCCGCAAGCGCCGGGCCCGCGCCCGGCCGGGCACCCCCGCCGGGCGCGAGGCCGCCGTGGCTGCCGCGATCGGGGACTGCCAGGGCCTCAACTGGCCTCCCGGGCAGGCCCGTCGCACCCCGGTGATCACCGACCACGCACACCTCTACCCCCTGCCCGAGGACGGCCTGCGCCCAGTGGCAGCGGTGCGTCCCTTGGCACCCGGGCAGCAGCTCGCCGGCACCATCGTCAGCCGGATCGGCAGCGACCTCTACCTGGCCACCGATGCCGGCACGGTGCTGCTGGACGTACGGCTGCTGGCCGGCTGGCAGCTGCTGCGCTGCGCACCCGACGCCGACTTCACGGCTCCGCTCCAGCTCCTGCCCGCCGAGTCCCAGCAGGACCAACTCTTCTGACCCACCGGACACTTGACGCCGCATTCACCGGCCTACGAGGCGGAGGTGCAGGGATCGAACCTGCGCGGGTGACCCCGACGACGGCTTGGCAAGCCGCTGCCTTACAGCTCGGCCAATCCTCCGTGGCGCTGACAGGATTCGAACCTGCAACCTGCGGCCCCTCAGACCGCCGCCTCTCCCAGTTGGGCTACAGCGCCTCGCGTGGCGTCGGTGCGATTCGAACGCACACTGCGCCGGTCCTGAACCGACTCCCTCTACCGTTGGGGTACGACGCCAAGTGCTGGGCGCACGCTGGCGTGCGCCCACCTGCTGGCCCGGCAGGATTCGAACCCGCGACATTCCGCTTTGGAGGCGGACGCTCTACCACCTGAGCTACAGACCAGTGCGTTGCCGAGGAATCGAACCTCGCCATCCCGTAGGAGCAGGGGTTACAGCCCCGCTTGCGTCCCAGCGCTCAACGCGTGCGTGTGCTACGAGAGTAGGCAGTCGGGGCGCCGCGGTCGACGGAATATCGGAGCGACCGCGCAGGACGAGGACGGACGCACAACACGCTGGCCCGGCTCAAAGACGTGTGAGGGCGGGCCGGTTGGCCCGCCCTCACACGCCGCCCCTGGGGAGCCCGGTCGCCTCGTTGGGCGTCAGGCGCCGAGGGTGGCGGACAGCCAGTCGTGGACGGCGACGGCGCAGTCCTCCGAGTACTCCTCCAGCATGCTGAAGTGGTGGCCCGGGACGGTCAACGCCTCGTGCTGGAGCGGCCAGGACGAGCGCCACTCCTCGGCCTCACCGGCCTCGGCCGACGAGTGCCGCAGCGGGTCCTGCGCCCTGACCAGCAGGGTCGGCACCGTCAGCGCCACCGGCTGCCACTCGGCGAACACGTCGAAGTACCCGCCCATCGCGCTGAACCGGGTGTCGTCGATGGTGCCGAACACATCACCGCGGTCGAGCATGGTGTCGATGAACCCGTACTGGATCGATGCCGGCGGCGGGCTGTCCGGAGCGTAGGTGTCCAGCAGCACCAGTGCCGCCGGCCGCATGCCGCTCCGTTCCAGCCGGCTCGCCACCGCGGACGCCGTCCAGCCGCCGGACGAGTGACCCAGCAGCACGAACGGGCGATCCCCGAAGCGGCGTTCGATCACCTGTGCCTGCTGCTCCACGATCGCCCCCAGATCGGCGGGCAGGAGCTCGCCCTTGACGAAGCCGGGCAGCGGGAGCGACAGCACCTCGCGTCGGCCGCCCAGCGGCGCGGAGAACCGCGCGTACTGGTACGGGCTGGACAGCGCGCCCAAGGTGGGGAAGCAGACGATCGCCGGCTCGTCCGGCCCCGACACCAGGGTCACCAGGTCCGAGGTCCGGGCGACCTGTGCCGGGTCCTCGAACTTCTCCCTGATCCTGGCGGCCGCGATCAGCAGGTCGAGGCCGTGCTCCAGCTTCGCGAGTTCGTAGGCCTTGGTGAACATCGAGGCCAGATAGCCGTCGGGTGCCGAGGCCGGAGCCGGTGCGACGGTGCCGACGGCTGCCGAGCCGCTCGGCTGCTTCACCGCCGGGCCGCCCGCGAGTCCGGCCGGGCCCTGGGCGGCAAGCTCCGCCGACAGGCCCTGGACCAGCGCCGCCGGGGTCGCGTAGTCGAACACGAGGGTCGACGGCAGGCGCAGACCCGTCGCGTCGTTCAGCCGGTTGCGCAACTCCACGGCCGTGAGGGAGTCGAAGCCCTGCTCGATGAACCCCTTCTCCGCCTGGACCGCGTCGCCGGCGCCGTAGCCGAGCACCGCGGCGGCCTGGCCGCAGACGATATCGGTCAGCACGGCCGGCCACTCGCTCTGCGGCAGGCCGGCCAGCCGCCGCCCGAGGTCCTCGACCGTCGGCACAGTCCCGGCCGACGCGGCACGGCGTGCCGTCGCCCGCACGAGGCCCCGCAGCAGCGCCGGCACCGTAGTCGAGTGGTCCGACGCCGCGCGGCTCTTGGCACGCAGCCGCAGCGCCAGGACGGTCGGCAGCCCGCTCCCGATCGCCGCACCGAGCAGCCCGAGTTCGTCGTGGGCACCCAGCCAGGCCGTCCACGGCTCCGGCATCGACCGGTCGGCCCCGGCCGGCAGCTCCCAGCCGAGCGACGTCGCCGCCAGGCCGGCCGCCCTGCGCCGGTGGGCGAGCGCATCCAGGAACGCGCCGACCACGCCGACGCCGGCCCGGTCCGAGCAGCCGAGCGTGCCCGCAGTGGCGGAGAACACAACGAAGGCGGACAGCTCGGTACCGCGGGTGGCCAGGTCCAGGTTCTCCGCTGCGGCGATCTGCGACTCCAGGTGGCGCTGCGCGGCCTCGGCGGCCTGCTCGGCGACCGCGCCGGGCCCCTCGGCCCCCGGCAGGTGAACCACGGCGGTCAGCGGGTGCTCGGCGGGGATGTCCTGCAGCAGCCGGTCGAGCGCGGTGCGGTCGGTGAGGTCGCAGACCGCGCGGCTCACCAGCACACCTGCGCCCGGCAGTTCGGCCGCCACCGCGCTGTCGAGGTCGCCCGCGTCGGCGAGCTCGTGCTCGTCGGCGGGGTCGCGCTCGTCGGCGAGCTCGTGCTCGTCGCCGACGACCAGGAGCAGGTGGCGTGCGCCGTGGGCGGTCACCAGCTCCTTGGCCACCTCCCGTCCCAGGGCCCCACCGGCGTTGGTGACCAGCACGGTGCCCTCGGACGCCAGTGCGGGTCGCGGGGCGTCATCCGCTCGCGCGCGCAGTCGGGCGAGCCTCGGTGCGAGCACCGTGCCCGCGCGGACCGCCAGTTGGGGCTCGTCAGCGGTCAGGAGCGCGGCCGCGACGGCGCCGTCGAACGGCTCGTCGGCGAGGTCGAGGACACCGAAGCGTCCGGGGTTGCCGGCCTGCGCTGCCCTGACGAGTCCGACCACCGCGGCCCCGACCGCATTCACGGCGCCGTCGGCCACGCCGGTGGCCACCGCACCGCGTGTGATGAACACCAGCCGTGCGCCGGCGAGGCGCTCGTCGGCCAGCCAGGCCCGCACGGCCTCCGTGGCCCAGCCCACGGCCGCCGTCGCGGCTGCCGCGGTGCGGGCGTCCGGGGCATGCGTCGCGGGAACCGGGAGCAGCACGAGCTCCGGCACCCGACCGGCTGCGGCCACGTGCTCGCCCAGCGCGGCGAGGTCGGGAACGACGACCAAACCTTCGGTCGACCGGGCGGGGGTGGCGGTGCGCGCGGCCTGCGCGAGTCGCACGGCCTCGGCGCCACCGACGGTCACCCACGACCCGACCGCGTCCGGTGCCGTCGCGTCGGACACCGGCAGCGGCACCCAGGTCAGTTCGAGCAGCGACTGCTGTGCCGGGCTTCCGGCGGCGGCGAGTTGCTCGGCCCGGACCGGGCGGAGCGCGAGGGACTCAACTGTGGCCAGCGACCGCCCGGTTCCGTCGGCGATCGCCAGCGACAGCGTCTCCGGCCCGGCCGGAGTGAGCCGCACCCGCAGGTTGGTGGCACCGGCAGCGCCAAGCGAGACGCCGCTCCAGGAGAAAGGCAGCCCCCGCCGGCCCTCGCCGTCGCCCGTCGTCAGCAGCGACACGGGCTGCAGGGCAGCCTCCAGGAGCGCCGGGTGCAGAGCGAACGACCGGGCCTGCGAGGCGATCTGCTCCGGCAGCGCCACCTCGGCGAAGACCGTGTCGCCGAGGCGCCAGACGGCCTGCAGCCCCCGGAACGCGGGCCCGTAGGCGAAACCCGAGTCAGCGAGGCGCTGATAGCACCCGTCGAGGTCCACGGGCTCGGCCCCGGCGGGCGGCCACTGGGTCAGGTCGGCGCCATCGGCCGGGCCGTCGGTCGCCAGCACACCGCTCGCGTGCCGGGTCCACGGCTCGTCGGCGACACCATCCGGGCGTGAGTGGATCACCACGCCGCGGCTGCCGGTGGCATCCGGCTGCGACACCAGGACCTGCAACCGGACGCTGGCGCCCCTGCCCAGCACCAGCGGCGCCTCCAGCGTCAACTCCTCGACGAGAGCTGCGCCGACCTGGTCGCCGGCACGGATGGCAAGTTCCAGGAATCCGGCCGAGGGCATGACGACGGCACCGAGCACGGTGTGGTCGGCCAGCCAGGGGTGAGTCGCAAGGGAGAGGCGGCCGGTGAAGAGGAGCTCGTCGCTGTCCGCGACCTCGATCGCCGCGCCGAGCAGCGGGTGGGCGGCGGCCTCCAGTCCCAGGCCGGTCGCGTCCTTGGCCCCTGCGCCGGATGCCTCCGGCCAGTAGCGGCGGCGTTGGAAGGCGTAGGTGGGCAGGTCGATGCGGCGGGCGCTGGTGCCCTCGAACAACGTCCCCCACGCGACCGGGGTGCCGGCGGCATGCAAGCGGGCCAGCGCCTCCACCACGCCGCGCACCTGGTCACGCCCCGAACGCATCGTCGGCACCACAGCGCGGGCCGGGCCGTCCTGGGGCAGGCACTCCGCGACCATGCCGGACAGCACCGCGTCCGGGCCGACCTCGACGAAGCTGCCAACACCCAAGTCCAGCATGGCGGCAACGCCATCAGCGAAACGCACCGCGTCACGGACCTGGCGCACCCAGTACTGCGGCTGCGTCCACAACTCCGACTCCACCCGGCCGGTCACCGTGGAGACCAGCGGCAGTACCGGCTCCCGCAGCTCCAACCCGGCCACGACGCCCGCGAACTCCTCCAACATCGGATCCATCAGACCCGAATGGAACGCATGACTCACCGTCAGACGCCGCGTCCGGCACCCCAGCTCCGCAAGCTTCGCGGCGGCGGCAAGGACCGGCTCCTCAAGGCCCGACAGCACCACCGACGACGGGCCGTTCACCGCCGCCACCCACACACCCTCGACCTGCGCCAGCACCTCGCGGACCATGTCCTCGGACCCGCCGACCGCGACCATCGCGCCACCGGTCGGCAGCGCCTGCATCAACCGGCCACGCGCCACCACCAGCGCGCACGCGTCCTCCAGCGACCACACCCCCGCCACATGCGCCGCCGCGATCTCACCCACCGAATGCCCGGCCAACACCCCAGCCGTCACACCCCACGACTCCAACAACCGGTACAGCGCCACCTCCAACGCGAAAATCGCCGGCTGCGCAAACTCGGTCTGGTTGATCGAGTCATCCAGCGGCAGCTCGACACCCAGCTGCGTGCACACCTCCTCGTAGGCTCGCGCGAACACCGGGAACGCCTCACCCAGCTCCCGGCCCATACCCGCCCACTGCGAACCCTGACCCGAGAACACCACCCCCAAGCGCCCAGACACCGCGCTCGAGACCCCGACCGCACCCGAGGCCAACCCACCCAGAGCAGCCAGCAGCTCACCACGATCCGCCGCCACCACCGCCGCCCGATGCTCGAACGCCGAACGCGACGTCGCCAGCGAGAACGCCGTGTCCAGCAGCCCCAGCCCCGGCTCGGCCTCCAACCACTCCAACAGCGCCGCCGCCTGACCCCGCACCGCCTCCACAGACTTGCCCGACACCACCAACGGCACCACCGGAAGCCCAACCACAGCCCCCGCCTCCGCCACCCCCGCAGGCTCCTCCGCCTGCTCCAGGATCACGTGCGCATTCGTCCCACTCACACCGAACGACGACACCGCAGACCGACGCACCCGGCCACGGTCAGGCCAGATCTGATTGTCCGTCAGGAGCCGGACGGTACCCGCCGACCAGTCGACCTCCGTCGACGGCTCATCGACATGCAGGGTCTGCGGGAGCACGCCCTCGCGCATCGCCATCACCATCTTGATGACACCGGCCACGCCGGCCGCCGCCTGGGTGTGACCGATGTTGGACTTCACCGACCCCAGCCACAGCGGCTCGTCGGCCGACCGCTCCCGACCGTAGGTGGCCAACAGCGCCTGCGCCTCGATCGGGTCACCCAACCGCGTCCCCGTCCCGTGGGCCTCGACCGCGTCGACCTCGGAACCGGACAGCCCGGCACCGGTAAGCGCCTGGCGGATGACCCGCTGCTGGGAGGGACCGTTCGGCGCGGTCAGACCGTTGGACGCACCGTCCTGGTTGACCGCCGAACCCCGTACCACCGCAAGGACGTTGTGGCCGTTCGCCACCGCGTCCGATAGCCGCTCGACCAGCAGCATGCCGACGCCCTCGCCCCAGCCCGTGCCGTCCGCCGCATCCGCGAACGCCTTGCACCGACCGTCAACCGCCAGACCGCGCTGCCGCGAGAACTCCACGAACGCGCCTGGCGTCGCCATCACGGTCACGCCACCGGCCAGCGCGAGGTCGCACTCGCCCGAGCGCAGCGCCTGCGCCGCCAGGTGCAGCGCCACCAGCGACGACGAACACGCCGTGTCCACCGTCACCGCCGGCCCCTCCAGACCGAACACGTACGACACCCGGCCCGACATCACACTCGCCGTGTTCCCCGTCATCAGGAAACCCTCGAGCCCGGAGGCGGCTCCGTCGGCGAACAGCGGAAGGTAGTCCTGGCCGTTGGTGCCCGCGAAGAGGCCGGTCCGGCTGCCCCGCACCGCGGCGGGGTCGATGCCGGCGCGCTCGAACGCCTCCCAGGAGGTCTCCAGCAGCAGCCGCTGCTGCGGGTCCATCGCCAGCGCCTCACGCGGCGAGATCCCGAAGAACCCCGGGTCGAACTCGGCGACGTCGCTGAGGAACGCGCCTTCGTGCGTGTAGGAGGTGCCCTCGGCGTCGGGGTCCGGGTCGCGCAGCCGGTCCAGGTCCCAGCCACGATCGGCCGGGAAGCCGGACACCGTGTCGATGCCCTGGGCCACGACCCGCCACAGGTCCTCGGGCGACCGCACGCCACCGGGGAAGCGGCAGCTCATGCCCACGATCGCGATCGGCTCGTCCACCGCCACCGAGGCCGGCGCGCTGAGCTGGGCTCCGGTGTCCTGTTCGCCCACCAGCTCCCGGCCCAGGTGCGCCGCCAGTGCCTCGGGGGTCGGGTAGTCGAAGATCAGGGTCGCGGGCAGGTGCAGGCCGGTGGCGGCGCCCAGTTGGTTGCGGAGCTGCACGGCGGTCAGCGAGTCGAAGCCGAACTCCTTGAACGCGAGGCTCCCACTCACCAGGTCCGGCGACTCGTGGCCGAGGACTCCGGCCACGTGGGTGCGCACCAGGTCCAGCAGGGTCCGCGCCCGCTCGGCGCCGCTCAGGCCGGCCAGTCGACGGGCGAGCGGCAGCTTCTCCTCGTCGGCGCCACTGTCGGGAGCGGACGACTCCCGGGCCTCACGCACCTCGGGTATCCGCTCGATCAGGCGGTTCGGCCGGGCGGAGGTCAGCATCGGGGCGAAGCGCTGCCATTCGATGTCGGCGATGCCGAGGCAGCAGTCACCGTTCTCCACCGCCTGGTGCATGGCGGCGACGGCGAGCTCCGGGTCCATGGGGTGAACGCCGTGGCGCCGCATCTGCTGCTGCATGCCATCGCCGCCGGCCATGCCGTCGCTCCCCCAGTTGCCCCAGGCGATCGACGTGACCGGCGCGCCCTCCGCGCGCCACTGCTGCGCGAGGGCGTCCAGACGGGCGTTGGCCGCAGCGTAGTTGCCCTGGCCCGACGAGGCGAGGGTCCCGGCCAGCGAGGAGAACAGGACGAACGCGTCCAGCGGGGTGCCCCGGGTCAACTCCCGTAGGTGGCGGGCGGAGTCGACCTTCGCGTGCAGCACCTGGTCGAACCGCTCGGGTGTGAGCGCGTCCAGGACCCCGTCGTCGAGCACGCCGGCGGTGTGCACCACCGCCGTCAGCGGGTGCTCGGCCGGCACCTCCGCGAGCAGCAGCTCCAGCGCGGCGCGGTCGGAGACGTCGCACGCCGCGACGGTCACCTTGACGCCCAACGCGCTCAGTTCGGCTTCCAGCTCGGGAGCGTCGGGTGCGGCCGGGCCTCGCCGGCTGACCAGCAGCACGTGCTCGGCTCCGTTGCGTGCCAGCCAGCGGCCCACGTGTGCGCCGAGCGCGCCGGTCCCGCCCGTGACGAGGACGGTGCCGGTCGGCGCCCAGGTCCGGGCGGTGCCGAGGTGGTCCAGCGGCGCACGGACCAGCCTGCGGGCGAAGGCCCCCGAAGGTCGCAGCGCCACCTGGTCCTCGCCGCCCCTGGTCGCGAGGACGCGGGTCAGGAGGGCGACGGTGCGGTCATCGGCGGCCGCGGGCAGGTCGATCAGCCCGCCCCAGCGGTCGGGGTGTTCCAGCGCGCCGACCCGGCCCAGGCCCCATACCTGTGCCTGCACCGCGCTGGCGAGCTCCTCGCCGCCGGTCACGGCGACCGCGCCTCGGGTGGCGGCCCACAGGGGTGCGGTCACACCGGCGTCGCCGAGCGCCTGAAGGAGGTTCGCGGTGCCGGCCAGGCCCGCCGCGACGCTCTCCCCAGCCGGGTGCGGCCGCTCGTCCAACGCGAGGAAGGAGAGCACGCCGGTGACGGTGATACCGACCCCGGCGTCACCGATCAGCTTCGCGAGGCCGCCGCGGTCGACGATCGCCGGATCGACATCGATGGTGACGACCTCGGCACCAGCGGTGTTCAGACCCCGGACCAACGCGTCGAACGCACTGGCGGCGCCGGTGTGTTCCGGGTTGGTCATCCCGGCCGGAACGACGAGCAGCCAGGTGCCGGACAGCCGCCCGGCCGTCGGCGGGGTGAAGCCGTCCCAGGTGATGCGGTAGCGCCAGTGGTCGGTCGCGGACTGCTCGCGAACCCGCTGCCGGTACGACGACAGCACCGGCAGCACCGCCTCCAGCGACTCCGCCTGGATCTCGTCGACGCC
>NZ_JARZAH010000047.1:0-58426 GCF_029892145.1 Kitasatospora sp. GP30 | reverse complement strand
GGGGGGCTGGGGGCGGCCGTTCATCTTGGTGTCTCCGCAGCGGTGGTTGGGCGCCCCCCCGCCCCCCCCGCCCCCCCCCCCCCCCCGGGGGGGGGGGGGCACGGCTGTGCCGGGCGGTGACGGCCGGTGGGGGGACTGGCCCGTAACCAGTGCGGGACCGGCCCGTAGGGTGCCGATCATGAACGAATCGACCTTGGCCCTGATCCTGGACGACGCCGCCCACGGCCGGTTCCCGCCCGCCGACGGAAGCGTCACGGTGGTGCCGCAGCCCGACGAGCGGGAGGCCGGGGTGCTGGCGCTCTGCGCGCACGCCGTGGTGTTCACCGACGAGGACCCGGAGTGGGTCCGCAAGAGCATCGCGAACGCCTCGCACGACCAGCTCGCCGCGCCGCTGTCGCCGCACTTCCTGGTGGCCCTCGCGGAGCGGACCGGGCGGCGGATCGGCAACAGCGACCTGCTGACGGTGGCTCAACGACTGCCCGGCGAACCGCCGTTGCCGCTGGTGGAGATCGAGGACCGGGAGCACCCGCGCGTGGTCCGGGCGCTGCGGTTCCGCGACGGGGTGCGGGTCTGGGAGGCGCCGGGCGGTGGCCTGCTGGTGCTCGGGCGCGGGGTGGCCGGGCGCTGGGAGGCGGCCATCGAGGTGGACCCGGGTGCACAGGGGCGCGGGATCGGGCGGGCGCTGGCGGTGAGTGCGCGGCATCTGGTGCCGGAGGGCGATGTGGTGTGGGCGCAGCAGGCGCCGGGCAACGCGAAGAGCGTGCGGGTCTTCCAGGCGGCGGGGTACCAGCCGGTGGGGGCCGAGGTGCTGCTCACGGCAGGCGGGTCCTGAAGGCTTGACGGGCGGGTCCTGAGGGCTTTGACGGGGGCTGCCCGCAGCCGGGCAGCCCCCGTGCGATCAGGCGAACTTGGCCTTGCCCGGGCCCTCCTCGACGAAGCTGCGCATGCCGGTGGTCCGGTCCTCGGTGGCGAACAGGCCTGCGAAGTGCGCCTTCTCGATGGCGAGGCCGGTGTCCAGGTCGCTCTCCAGGCCGCGGTCGATCGACTCCTTGGCGGCGCGCAGCGCCCAGGCCGGGCCGGCGGCCAGCTTGCCGGCCCAGGCCAGCGCCGCCTGGTAGACCTCCTCGGCCGGGACCACCTGGTCGACCAGGCCGATCCGCAGCGCCTCCTCGGCGTCCACCATCCGCCCGGTGAAGATCAGGTCCTTGGCCTTGCTGGGGCCGACCAGGCGGGGCAGGCGCTGGGTGCCGCCGGCGCCGGGGATCAGGCCGAGCATGATCTCCGGCTGGCCCAGCTTGGCGTTCTGGGCGGCGATCCGGATGTCGGCGCACAGCGCCAGCTCGCAGCCGCCGCCGAGGGCGTAGCCGGTGATGGCCGCAACCACCGGCTTGGGGATCCGGGCCACGGCGGTGAAGGCCTCCTGGAGCGCACCGCCGCGGGCCACCATGTCGGTGTACGACATGGCCTGCATCTCCTTGATGTCGGCTCCGGCGGCGAAGACCCGCTCGCCGCCGTAGATCACCACGGCGCGGACGTCAGTGCGGGCGGCGGCCTCGTCGGCGACCTCGTGCAGCTGGTCCTGCATCGCGATGTCCAGCGCGTTCATCTTGGGGCGGTCCAGCCGGATGGTGCCGACGCCGTCGGTGACCTCGAGGGTGACGAACCGGGTCATGAGGGTCCTCCAAGGTGGTTAACGTTCGTGAACCCAGACAGTAGCGGCTACGGCCTCGGGGCAGTACGGGCCAGGGTGGCCACCGCGAGCGAGATCTGGGCGTCCGTCAGGTCTGCGCGGGCGGTCAGCCGCAGCCGGGAGTAGCCGTCGGGCACGGACGGCGGGCGGAAGCAGCCCACCGCCAGCCCGGCCGTGCGGCAGTCGGCGGCCCACGCGAGCGCCTGCTCGGGGCCGGGCGCGCGCACCGAGACCACCGCCGCATCCGGGGTGCTGGCGTGCAGCCCGGCCGCGGTCAGCCGCTCGGCCAGCAGCGCGGCCACCTCGCGGGCCCGGGCGGCGCGCTCCGGCTCGGCCCGCAGCAGGCGCAGCGCGCCCAGTGCCGCGCCCACCGAGGCTGGGGCCAGGCCGGTGTCGAAGATGAAGGTGCGGGCGCTCTCCACCAGGTGCCTGATCACCCGTCGCGGACCGAGCACCGCACCGCCCTGGGCGCCGAGCGACTTGGAGAGGGTGGCAGTGGCGACCGTGTCCGGCTCGCCCGCCAGGCCCGCGCCGACCAGCGCGCCGCGCCCGCCGGGCCCGAGCACGCCCAGCCCGTGCGCGTCGTCCACCAGCAGCGCCGCTCCCCCGCTGCGGGCCGCCGCCGACAGCTCGGCCAGCGGCGCCGCGTTGCCGTCCACCGAGAAGACCGTGTCGCTGACCACCAGCGCCCGCGGCTCGGCCCGCTCCGCGAGCGCCCGGGCCACGGCGGCGGGGTCGGCGTGCGGAGCCCGGTGCACCTGGGCGCGGGCCAGCCGGCAGCCGTCGATCAGCGAGGCGTGGTTGTAGGCGTCCGAGACGATCAGGGTGTCCGGGTCGGTGAGCGCGGTCAGCGCGGCCAGGTTGGCCGCATAGCCGGAGGAGAACACCAGGGCCGCCTCCACACCGTAGAAGTCGGCCAGCTCGACCTCCAGCTCGGTGTGCAGCGCGGTGGTGCCGGTGACCAGCCGGGAGCCGGTGGCGCCGCCGCCCCAGCGCCGGGCGGCCGCGGCGGCGGCCTCGGTCACCGCCGGGTGGCGGGTGAGGCCGAGGTAGTCGTTGGAGGCCAGGTCCAGCACCGGGTCGTCGGCCGGGCGGCTGCGCAGGGTGCGGGTGAGGCCGGCGCGGGCGCGCAGCTCGGCCGCCTCGTCCAGCCAGTCGAAGACGGCGGCCGGGGCCTGCGGGCGGGCGGTGGTGGTCGGCTCGATCATGGTCCGCACCCTGGCACGCGCGGCGGGCCCCGGGCAACGTGCTCCCGGGCACACCCCGGGCCTGTGCTGCGCGAACGGTAGGGTGGGCCGGTGACCCTCCTTGATCTGATGCCCAGGCCCGCCGACCCAGACGCGCTGTACACCACCTTCGCCGGGTGGGCCGAGGAGCGGGGCATCACCCTCTATCCGGCTCAGGAGGAGGCGCTGATCGAGCTGTTCACCGGCGCCAACGTGATCCTGGCGACGCCGACCGGCTCGGGCAAGTCGCTGGTCGCCGCGGGCGCGCACTTCGCGGCGCTGGCCGAGGGCAAGCGGACCTTCTACACCGCGCCGATCAAGGCCCTGGTCTCGGAGAAGTTCTTCGACCTCTGCAAGATGTTCGGGACCGAGCAGGTCGGCATGATGACGGGCGACGCGAGCGTCAACCCGACCGCGCCGATCATCTGCTGCACCGCCGAGGTGCTGGCCAACATCGCGCTGCGGGACGGCGAGCGGGCCGACATCGGCCAGGTGGTGATGGACGAGTTCCACTTCTACGCCGAGCCGGACCGCGGCTGGGCCTGGCAGATCCCGCTGCTGGAGCTGCCGCAGGCGCAGTTCCTGCTGATGTCGGCGACGCTGGGCGACGTCCGCCGGTTCGAGGCCGACCTGACGCGGCGGACCGGCCGGGCCACCACCGTGGTCCGATCCGCCACCCGCCCGGTGCCGCTGTTCTACGAGTACCGCCGAACCACCCTGCACGACACCCTGGAAGAGCTCCTGAAGACCAATCAGGCGCCGGTCTACGTGGTGCACTTCACGCAGAAGGAGGCGGTGGAGCGGGCCCAGTCGCTGATGAGCATCAACATGTGCTCGAAGGCGGAGAAGGACGCCATCGCCGACCTGATCGGCAACTTCCGGTTCACCACCAAGTTCGGCCGCAATCTCTCCCGTTACGTCCGGCACGGCATCGGCGTGCACCACGCGGGCATGCTGCCCAAGTACCGCCGACTGGTCGAACGCCTGGCCCAGGCAGGCCTGTTGAAGGTGATCTGCGGCACCGACACCCTCGGCGTCGGGGTCAACGTGCCGATCCGCACCGTGCTGTTCACCGCGCTCTCCAAGTACGACGGGGTGCGGGTGCGGGTGCTGCGGGCCCGGGAGTTCCACCAGATCGCCGGCCGCGCCGGGCGGGCCGGCTTCGACACCGTCGGCCAGGTGGCCGCCCAGGCGCCCGAGCACGTGGTGGAGAACGAGAAGGCGCTCGCCAAGGCCGGCGACGATCCCAAGAAGAAGCGCAAGGTGGTGCGCAAGAAGGCGCCGGAGGGCTTCGTCGGCTGGACCGAGGAGACCTTCGACCGGCTGATCGCCGCCGATCCGGAGCCGCTGGTCTCCCGGTTCAAGGTCACCCACGCGATGCTGCTGGCGGTGATCGGCCGGCCCGGCAACGCCTTCCAGGCGATGCGCAAGCTGCTCACCGACAACCACGAGGACCGCGCCGCCCAGCGCCGCCACATCCGCGCCGCGATCGCCATCTACCGCAGCCTGCTGGCCGGCGGCGTGGTGGAGCGGCTGCCGGAGCCGGACGCCGAGGGCCGGACCGTCCGCCTCACCGTCGACCTGCAGGAGAACTTCGCGCTCAACCAGCCGCTCTCCACCTTCGCGCTGGCCTCCTTCGAGCTGCTCGACCAGGAGTCCCCCAGCTACGCGCTGGACGTGGTCTCGGTGGTCGAGGCGACCCTCGACGACCCGCGCCAGATCCTGGCCGCCCAGCAGAACAAGGCGCGCGGTGAGGCGATCGGCCAGATGAAGGCCGACGGCATCGAGTACGAGGAGCGAATGGAGCGGCTCCAGGAGATCACCTGGCCCAAGCCGCTGGAGGAGCTGCTGGAGCACGCCTACGAGGTCTACCGCCGCGCCCACCCGTGGATCGGCGACCACCAGTTGCAGCCCAAGTCGGTGGTGCGCGACCTCTATGAGCGCGCCATGACCTTCACCGACTACGTCGGCCACTACGACCTGGCCCGCACCGAGGGCATCGTGCTGCGCTATCTGGCCGGTGCCTACAAGGCGTTGGAGCAGACGGTGCCGGAGGAGCTGAAGACCGAGGCGCTCAAGGACGTGATCGCCTGGCTGGGCGAGCTGGTCCGCCAGGTCGACTCCAGCCTGCTGGACGAGTGGGAGCAGCTCGCCAACCCGACCGAACCCACCGAGGAACAGACCGAGTTGGAGGCGAAGCCGCAGCCGGTCACCGCCAACGCCCGGGCCTTCCGGGTCCTGGTGCGCAACGAGATGTTCCGCCGCGTCGAGCTGGCCGCCCTCGAACACTACGGCGCGCTGGGCGAGTTGGACGGCGAGAACGGCTGGGACGCGGACCGCTGGGCGGACGCGATGGACGTCTACTACGAGGAGCACGACGACCTGGGCACCGGTCCGGACGCCCGCGGCCCGAAGATGCTGCTGATCGAGGAGGACGACGACGCCGGCCTGTGGCGGGTCCGGCAGATCTTCGACGACCCGGCGGGCGACCACGACTGGGGCATCAGCGCCGAGGTCGACCTCTACGGTTCGGACGCCGAGGGCCGGGCCGTGCTGCGAGTGATGGCGGTGGACCGACTGGGCGGCTGAGCACTCTCTGTTCCTGATCGGCCGTCGACTGACGGTCGATCAGGAAGCTCAGAACGGTCAGGACGGTCAGGACGATCAGGACCAGACGAAGGCCGTCCCGGCGGTGTAGGAGCCGGCCCGGGTGGCCTCGTCCAGGTCCTGGCTGTCCTGCGGGGTCACCGGGGCGTGGCCATCGGCGAACCGCGAGCTGGTCAGCGTGACGTAGTGCCGCACCGCCTGCACCTTGGGCGCCGGGTCGCTCTTGGCGGCGCCGCCGGGAGCCGGTCTGGGCGCGGCCGCGAAGGTGGCGTCCGGCAGCACGAAGCGCACCACGGCGCCCTGGCCGGCGAGCAGTTCGGCGGCCTTGGCGGCGGCGCCGTCATCGGCGAACCGCAGCACGGTGACACTGGTGAGCACCCTGGTGTCCCCCCGGCTGATGCTGACGGCCATGTAGGCCTGGCAGCCGGCGTCCTTGAGGAGCTTCTTCGCCGCGTCCTGCAGCACCTCGTTGCAGTCGCCGCTCTGCCGGGCTCCGGACCGCTTGCCCTTGTAGTTGTTGACCTCGACCGGCTTGCTCTGCGGGAAGTACCGGTTGACGTCGAACGGGTTGGGGTCGGTCGCCGAGCTCGGCGCCGGGCTGCCCACCACCACGGACACGTCCTGGCTGGTGCTGCCGAGCCCGGGCAGCAGGTCGCCGGGATGCGGACGGGAGACCACCCAGCCGCCGGCGCCCAGCACCGCGATCGCGCCGCACCAGGCGACGATGCGCCGCTTGGACCCGCCGCGCGCGCCGTTTCTGACGGCGTCTGGGGTGCCGGGCGCGCGGTCGGATATCGAGCTCTCATCCCCCTGCGTGGTCATGGGGTGATTGTATGCAGCAAGATCGAGGCGCAGGTCACAGGGTTGGCGGCGGACCCTCCGGCGGACCCGCCGACCAAGGGCTCGTGAGCGAACCATCCCTCAAATCCGCTATGTGACAACTCGCACACCATCCGGGCGATCTTCTGGTCGGTTCGCTATGGCGCCGCGCGCCGTCCGCCAGGCAGGATCAGCGCATGGATCTGCTCGACACCCTCGTTGCCAAAGGCCTCAACCGCGAACTCCCCACGCGGGAGGAGGCCCTCGCGGTGCTGGCCACCGCGGACGACGACCTGCTGGACGTCGTCGCCGCCGCCGGCAAGGTTCGCCGCAAGTGGTTCGGCCGCCGGGTCAAACTCAACTACCTGGTCAACCTGAAGAGCGGGCTCTGCCCCGAGGACTGCAACTACTGCTCCCAGCGGCTCGGGTCCAAGGCCGAGATCCTCAAGTACACCTGGCTGAAGCCCGACGAGGCCGCCCAGGCGGCGACCGCGGGTGTGGCCGGCGGCGCCAAGCGCGTCTGCCTGGTGGCCAGCGGGCGCGGGCCGACGGACCGCGACATCGACCGGGTCACCGACACCATCGCCGCGATCAAGGACGCCGACCCGGGCGTGGAGATCTGCGCCTGTCTCGGCCTGCTCTCCGACAACCAGGCCGAGCGGCTGGCCGCGGCCGGCGTCAACGCCTACAACCACAACCTCAACACCTCCGAGGGCACCTACGGCGACATCGCCACCACCCACACCTACGCGGACCGGGTGGACACCGTGGAGAAGGCGCACGGCGCCGGCCTGTCCGCCTGCTCCGGCCTGATCGCCGGCATGGGCGAGAGTGCCGAGGACCTGGTGGACGTGGTGTTCGCGCTGCGCGAGCTCGGTTCCGACTCGGTGCCGGTGAACTTCCTGATCCCGTTCGAGGGCACCCCGCTGGCCAAGGAGTGGAACCTCACCCCGCAGCACTGCCTGCGGATCCTGGCGATGGTCCGCTTCGTCCACCCCGACACCGAGGTGCGGATCGCGGGCGGCCGCGAGGTGCACCTGCGCAGCCTGCAGCCGCTGGGCCTGCACATCGCCAACTCGATCTTCCTGGGCGACTACCTGACCAGCGAGGGCCAGGCGGGGCAGGCGGACCTGGACATGATCAAGGACGCCGGCTTCGAGGTCGAGGGCCAGGGCGAGGCGACCATGCCGCGGCACCGCTCGGAGTACGCCGAGCAGTTCGCCGGCTGCGGCTCCTCCGGCGGGTGCGGCTCCTCGGGCGAGGCCGCCGAGACGGCCGCGGCCCACGCCTGCGGCGGGCACGCCGGTGGCGGCTGCGGTCCGTGCGGTGAGCCCGCCGGAGCCGTCGCGGCCGCCGAGCAGTCCGAGGCGGCGGCCGCGCAGGCCGAGCCCGACGCCGGCGCCCTGCGCGAGGACCTGGTCCGGGTCCGCCGCCGCGGCGCCGGCACCGAGCTGGCCCCGAACGCCTGATGTCCGACCTCACCAACGCAGCGGAGCTGGTCGCGCTCGACCGGGCGCACGTCTGGCACCCGTACGGGCCGATGCCCGGCACGGTGCCCTCGCACCTGGTCGAGTCGGCCGCCGGCGTGCGCCTGCGGCTGGCCGAACCCCTGGGCGGCAACCGCGAGTTGATCGACGGCATGTCGTCCTGGTGGGCGGCCCTGCACGGCTACAACCACCCGGTGCTGAACCAGGCGGTCCAGGACCAGCTGGGCCGGATGAGCCATGTGATGTTCGGCGGGCTCACCCATGAGCCCGCCGTGCGGCTGGCCGCCAAGCTGGTGGAGATCACGCCCGAGCCGCTGCAGCACGTCTTCCTGGGCGACTCCGGCTCGGTCGCGGTCGAGGTCGCGATGAAGATGTGCCTGCAGTACTGGCAGTCGGTGGGCCGTCCCGCCAAGCAGCGCCTGCTCACCTGGCGCGGCGGCTACCACGGCGACACCTTCCACCCGATGTCGGTGTGCGACCCGGTCGGCGGCATGCACCAGCTGTGGGGCGGGGTGCTGCCCCGTCAGCTGTTCGTCGGCGAGCCGCCGGCCGGCTTCGACGCGGAGGTCGACCCGGCCTACGCCGCCGAGCTCGCCGACACCATCGAGCGCAATGCCGATGAACTGGCCGCGGTGATCGTGGAGCCGGTGGTGCAGGGTGCGGGCGGGATGCGCTTCCACTCCCCCGGCTATCTGCGGCTGCTGCGTGAACTCTGCGACCAGCACGGCGTGTTGCTGGTTTTCGACGAGATCGCCACCGGCTTCGGCCGGTCCGGAGCGCTGTTCGCGGCCGACCACGCCGGGGTGTCGCCCGACGTGATGTGCCTCGGCAAGGCGCTCACCGGCGGCTACCTGACGATGGCGGCCACGCTGTGCACGGCCGAAGTGGCCGATGGCATCAGCCGGGGCTCGGTGCCGGTGCTGGCGCACGGGCCGACCTTCATGGGCAACCCGCTGGCCGCCGCGGTCGCCAACGCCTCGATCGAGCTGCTGCTCGGGCAGGACTGGGTCGCCGAGGTCAAGCGGATCGAGACCGGCCTGCGGGCCGCGCTCGACCCGCTGGCCGGGGCTCCAGGGGTCGCGGACGCCCGGGTGCTCGGGGCGATCGGCGTGGTGCAGCTGGACCACCCCGTGGACGTGGTGGCCGCCACCGAGGCGGCGGCCCGCGAGGGGGTGTGGCTGCGTCCGTTCCGCGACCTGGTCTACACCATGCCGCCGTACGTGACCGACGACGAGGACCTGGCCCGGATCGGCGCCGCCGTCGCGGCCGCGGCGCTGAAGGGATGAGCACGATGAACGCAGCGACCAGCTCGGTAGACGGCCCCGGACAGCTGCTCTTCGTCAGCGGTGTCGGCACCGAGGTCGGCAAGACCGCCGTGACGGCCGCGATCGCGGCGCTCGCGGCGCGGGCCGGCCGCTCGGTGGCGGTGCTCAAGCCCGGCCAGACCGGCGTGGCACCGGGCGAGGCCGGCGACTGCGCGGAGGTGGCCCGGCTCGCCGGAACCACCGTGACGCTGCGCGAGTTGGCCCGCTACCCCGAGCCGCTGGCCCCCGACACGGCCGCCCGGCGCTCCGGACTTCCGTCCCTGACCCTTGATCAGGTGACGCTGGAAATCAAGGAGTTGACGGCCGGCCATGACCTGGTGCTGGTCGAGGGAGCCGGCGGCCTGCTGGTCCGCTACAACGAGGACGGGCTGACCCTGGCCGACATGGCGCAGGCCACCGGCGGCGAGGTGCTCACCGTGGTGACCGCCGGACTCGGCAGCCTCAACAGCACCGGTCTCAACGCCGAGGCGCTGCGGGCCCGCGGCCTGCGCACCCCCGGCATCGTGATCGGCAGCTGGCCGGCCGATCCCGATCTCGCGATGCGGTGCAACCTCGCCGACCTGCCCAAGGACGCCGGCGCACCGCTGCTCGGCGCCCTGCCCGCCGGGGCGGTCGCGACCGCCGAGGGCTTCGCCGACCGGGCGGCCGCGGCGCTCGCGCCCGCCCTGGGCGGAGTCTGGGACGCGGCGGCGTTCGCCCGGGCCCACCCCGCGTAGTCCGTGTCAGTCGCCCTGTGAGGACGCCGAGTTGAGCCGCCAGACGGTGGTGGCCTTGTGCTCGGCGTCCTCCAGGTCGGCCACCACCGGCACCCGGTAGGTCGCCAGGCTGGTGAACCGCTCGCGCGGCAGATACGCCCGGCCCGGATCACCGACGATCACCTGTGCTCCCCTGGCCTGCGCCCGCTGGAGGAACGGCAGGAACCGCGCGGCCATGGCCCGCTCGTAGAAGACGTCGCCCGCCAGGACCACCTCCGCCGTCCCGCCGTCGCCGTCGAGGATGTCCTCGGCCACCGGCTCGATCTCGACGCCGTTCGCCTCGGCGTTGACGTCCATGGCCACCACGGCATCGGGGTCGATGTCCACGGCCCGAACCGCCGCGGCACCGCACCGCGCGGCCGCGATGGCGACCAGCCCCGAGCCCGCCGCCAGGTCGAGCACCCGGCGCCCGGCCACCAGCTCCGGGTGGTCCAGCACGTACCGGGCCACCGCCACGCCACCGGCCCAGGGGAACGCCCAGAACGGCGGCGGCAGTCCGATCTCACCGCGGGCCTCCTCCATCGCCTCCCAGAGCGTGATGACGTCATCCGCCATGTGCAGGCTGAGCTCGGGCACGAAGGGCACGGGGGCCAGACTGGTCCGCCCTGCCAGGAACGCGGCCGCATCCGGCGCCGGGGTTCCGCTCGGTTCGAGGACGGGAATATCGTTCGGCATGCGCCGCAGCATATGTCCCCCGGCGCCCTGCCGTGCCCGCAACTCGCGCGGGGCACACCTGCGCCATGAGCCCGTCAACAGCCCATCGCCACACCGCCGGACCTTAGGTCAACTTTCGGTTTCGAACAGGGCATGAGCTGCGAGAATGCTCGCGGGCTCGTCGCGGCCCGGGCTAGGATCCGGCTGACGCCCTCCGAGATGCGGCACCTCGCGCGCGGCATCGGCGAAGCGTCCGCTCGCGGCGCACCGATCGCACCGCGCACTCTCGTCACCGCGCGCCAGGGACGTCGCGCGAATGCGGAAAGGCAGCGACTTGACGGATCGACTCGTCGGAGGAGACACCTCGCTGCTGCGTCGGATCAACGCCGCGGTCACCCTGCGGGCGCTGCGCGACGGGCAGGCCGTCACCCTCACCCAACTGGTCGGCGACACCGGCCTGTCCCGGCCGACCGTCGAGGGCGTGATCGAGGGCCTGATGGAATCCGGGCTGGTCGCCGAGGTCGAGCAGAGCCAGGACGGCGGCCGCCAGCGCGGTCGGCCGGCCCGCTGGTTCCGGTTCCGCGCCGAGGCCGGGCACAGTCTCGGCATCGAAATCGGCGTGCACACGATCCGGGTGGTGCTGGCCGACCTGGCCGGCGAGCAGCTCGGCAGCCACACCCGCGCGGTGACCGAGACCATGGACGCCGAGGGGCGGCTCGGCGCGGCGCGCGGCGCGGTGGCCGAGCTGCTGCGCAAGGCCGGGGTGTCCCGGGACAGCCTCTGGGCGGTCGGCGTGGGCACGCCGGGGATCATCGACGGCGACGGCTCGGTGCGGCTCGGCACCGCGATGCCCGGCTGGACCGGCCTGGACCTGGGAGCCAGGCTGCGCCGCTCGTTCCGCTGCCCGGTGCTGATCGAGAACGACGCCAATCTGGCCGCGATCGCCGAGCACTGGCAGGGCGCGGCGGTCGGCATGGGCGATGTGGTGTTCGTGCTCGCCGGGCTGAGCCCGGGCGCCGGCTCGCTGATCAACGGCCGGCTGCACCGCGGCTTCGGTGGCGCGGCGGGTGAGATCGGCGCCCTCCACCTGCTGGGCCAGCAGGCCACCCCGGAGCGGCTGCTCTCCACCACCGGCAAGCCGCTGGACCCGCTGGACGAGGCGGCGGTGGCCCGGGTGCTGACCCTGGCCCGCGAGGGCGACGAGGTGGCCCGGGTGGCGATGGACCGCTTCCTGCGCCGGCTGGTGCACGATGTCGCGGCGCTGGTGCTGGCGATCGATCCGCAGCTGGTGGTGATCGGCGGCTGGGCGGCCGGCCTGGACGACGTGCTGGAGCCGCTGCGCGAGCAGCTCGCGCGCTACTGCCTGCGGGCGCCCGAGGTGGCGCTCTCCACGCTGGGCGAGGACGTGGTGGCGCTGGGGGCGCTGCGGTTGGCGCTCGACCAGGTGGAGGAGCAGCTGTTCGCGCTGGATCAGCCGGTCTCCGCGCGGGGCTGACCGACCGGGCTGACAGACAGTCAGGCCCCCGTCCTGGTAGGAACGGGGGCCTTCTTGACGTCTCGTCAGCCGGCGGTTCAGCTGGCGCTGCGGACCGCCGCCGGGACCGGGGTGACCTCGACCAGGCCGGTCTCGCCGAAGGTGAGCCGGCAGGTGTCGGCGCGGTAGGTGGAGACGGCCAGGGCGGCCAGCCGGCCCGCGGCGGCGTACTGGGCGGTGACCACCAGCACCGGGGTGCCCGGGGGCCGCTGCAGCAGCGCGGCCTCGTCGGCCTCGGCTACGCCGAGCTCGACCGCGCGGGACTCGCCGTCCACGGTCAGCCGCTCCAGCCGGCGCAGCACCGCGCGGCCCTGCTCCTCGCCGTCGGCGGCACCCTCGGCAGCGTCCTCCCCCGCACCGGAGAGGCGGATCTCGGGGAGCGCGGGCAGTGCGGAGTCCGCCACGTGCAGCGCCTCGGTAGCCACGATCTGGCCCTGGGCCACCCGGATCCGGCGCACGCTGTGCACGGTTTCGCCGGCCGGCACGCCCAACGCCTCGGCGAGCCGCTCACCGGCGGGGGCCACGGTGCAGCCGACCGTCTGCCAGACCTGCTCCCGGTTGCCACCGGGCCAGCCTTCGTCGCGGCGGCTGACCGGCACGCCGACCCGGGGCGCGGCGACCAGGGTGCCGATGCCGCGGCGGCGGACCAGCCGGCCCTCCAGCTCCAGCTGGTCGAGCGCCTGCCGCAGGGTGGCCCGGGCCACGCCGAACCGGGCGGCCAGCTCACGCTCGTTCGGGATCACCTCACCGGTGGCGAACTCCGAGGTGATGGCGCGCAGCAGCACCGTGCGCAGGTGCCAGTACTTCGGCTCCGGTACCGCCGCGAGCTGAGCTGTCCCCACCGTGTCCTCCACCCTGGCCGGCCCGGGCCGCTGTGGTACGGCCGCGCGTCCGGCATCCCGAAGGCGCGGCTGGCTCCGGCCCCCGAGGCGCCTGCTGCGGGGCGGGTTCTGCCTGGTGGCAGGCCGGGGCTTTATCCGTCCTTCTTTATTAAAGGTCTTTGCAGTAAGGGACCCTAGGTGGTGCGCCGGGAGATGGTCAAGACCAATGCCAAGGCTTTGACCGCCGCGCAACGGACCTTCATCCGGCCTTCATGTTGACCGGCAGCCCGCACCCGGCAGGTAGGCTGCGCGGGTGACTGTGGTGACGACTGCGAATGTGAACGGGATCCGGGCCGCGGCGAAGAAGGGCTTCATCGAGTGGCTCGCCGCGACCTCGGCGGATGTGGTCTGCCTGCAGGAGGTGCGCGCGGAGATCGCCCAGCTGCCGCCCGAGGTGCGGGACGCCGACGGCTGGCACACCCTCTGGGCGCCGGCCGCCGCCAAGGGCCGCGCCGGGGTGGCCGTGCTCTCCCGCACCGCCCCGCAGCGCACCCAAATCGGTTTCGGCTCAACGGAGTTCGACGACTCCGGCCGCTACGCGGAGATCGACCTGCCCGGCCTGACCATCGCCAGCCTCTACCTGCCCTCGGGCGAGGTGGGCACCGAGCGGCAGACCGAGAAGGAACGCTTCATGGCCGAATTCCTGGTCCACCTCGGCGAGTTGCGCACCAGGGCAGCCGCCGAGGGCCGCGAGGTCCTGGTCTGCGGCGACTGGAACATCGCCCACCAGCAGGCCGACCTGAAGAACTGGAAGGCCAACCAGAAGGCCTCCGGCTTCCTCCCCGAGGAGCGCGCCTGGCTCACCCGGGTCCTCGACGAGGCCGGCTACGTCGACGTGGTCCGCCGCCACCACCCCGACCAGGACGGCCCCTACAGCTGGTGGTCCTACCGCGGCCGGGCCTTCGACAACGACAGCGGCTGGCGGATCGACTATCTGATGACCAGTCAGAATCTCGCCGACACCTGCACCCGCGCCTACGTCGAACGCCCCGCCTCCCACGCCGAGCGCTGGTCGGACCACGCACCGGTCACGGCGCACTTCGAGCACGAGGCCTGAGCCGGCGCAGTCGGCCCGGGCGCCGCCGAGCACCCGGGCCTGGATCTCTGGGAAGCAGCACAAGCCTCAGAGCCCCGGATCACGGCAGCCGCTGACGCGCTGCCGTCAGCTCCACGTGCCCTGAGCAGGTGACGGTCGCCACCCAGTCGTGACGGTATCGGCGCCGTAGGAGAGCCCGCAGAACCGCAGTAACCCCGCGCTGGTTCGCGGCGCTCCGCGATGGCGATTCGCCGCGGACAGCGCTGCGCAGGTCGCAGGACTTCCGGGTGCTACGGCGTCGTCCCGCGCTCCTGGGACAGGCAGATGTCAGCCGCGGGGTGGATGATCTGCAGGCACCTGACTCTCATGGAAGAGTCTCGCCCCAGCCGCTCCCCGGTCGTTGTCCGGGCCACCGCGACGGATCCGGCGCGAGAGCCATGTGCGGTGGCGGGAGATTGCAACTCCCGGTATTCCCATGGGCCTCCTCGACCAGGGCGGGACAGCAGCCCCCTACTGCTCCTTGCCGGCGAGCTCGGCGTAGTCGATCGCCATCGCCCGCAGTTCACTGCGGGTCGGCCGCGTGTCGAGGGTGTTCGCGTTGATGCCCCAGGCCTGCCGGTTCAGGGCAGCCGCCCCCAGGGGAATGCGCCGGCCGCGCGATCGGTTACCGGGGGAAGCGGTTGCGCACGCTCTGCGCGACGTCGGTGCCTTCGAGCAGGGTGTGCAGCCGGCCGGTGTGAACACGCCGCGATCACGTCCGGACATCCGACAACTTCCTACCTTGGCCGCCAGTTCGCGATCCGCGCTGATCCGCGTACTTCTGCGCCTCTGTGCGTGAGGAGCGACATGTCCTCGGGCAGTGGCGAGCCGGCGATGGGCCAGTAGATGCGCTGCGGTGATCGCCGCAGCGGCCACTCTTGAGGGCTGATGATCCGCCAGCGGGTCAGCGTCCGGATGAAGAACGGGTCGGCGGCGATCCAGCGGTCGCCCACCCTGACCTCGATCCACATGTGGCGCAGGGGAAGCGGGGCGGCCATGATGAGGCCGCTGGCGATCCGGGCCTCGACGACGACTCGCCGGGCACGATCGAGAAGGAGGCGGTTGGCAAGGCGGCAGTCCGCCAGGCCGGTTTCGGCGGCGAATCCGAGATCGGTGGAGAGGTCGGTCGGGATGAGGTAGAAGGTCAGCTGCGCTGCGGGTTCGAAGAGCGGGAGCACCGAGTCCTCGAAGTAGTACTCCTCAGCCGGCAGAGTGACCCGCCGCACGACGGTGCTCGGCGGTTCACAGGAGAGGTCGTCCGCCTCCTCAGGTGCCGGGACGAGCAGACGGCCAGGGGCGACGTCGCAGTCACCGGCGTGGCCCGGCTCCGGGCAACGGGCCGTCACCTGAAGGCGGTACGCATCGTCGATCCTGCCGATGTCCCTGTCGTACGTGTGCCCCAGGGCCCTCATCAGGACCCAGTTGGGCGCGTTGATCTCCAGCGCGTTGGTCAGGTTCTCCAAGTCGAAGACGTCGAACCGCTGCTCCTCACCCCGGCCTCGATGCGGGTGACCGAGATCCAGCAGTTCGTCCAGCAAGGGCCGAGGAACCCGGTAGACCTTCAGCACCGTGTCCGAGGGAACGTCGAACTCCCGGTACCGGTCCGGGATCCTCCGGGCTCTCTCCACCACCTGCGCAGTCGTCGGGGTCGTCATGGCTGCTCCTCCCCGCTGGTCGACGCGGCGCCGGGTGCCTCGCCGCCCAAGCGCCGGCAGCGCTCGTCGACCGCCTCGGCGAAGTCCGTCACCAGGAAGCGGCAGAGATCGGCCAGCGTCGGGTGGTCGAACACCACCACCGGTTCCACTTCCACGCCGTAAGTCTCGCCGATCTGGCTGGTCAAGTGCACCAGTGAGACGGAGTCGAAGCCCAGCTCCATCAGGTCGGCCGCCAGGTCGACGTCGGCGGGGTCGACCAGGAGGAATCCGCAGGCCGCGAGCCGCACGTCCCACTCGACCACCGCATGACGGTCGTCGGCGCCGGCCCGGCCATCGGCCCCGCTCGGAACGCCCGCCGTGGTGCGGGTGGTCGGTGGCGTCACAACGGGCGCGTCGTCCTGAGATACGGGGACCCGCGCGTGGTCCCGGGCGACCGGGACCCAGTAGTACGCGGGCTCGAACGGATAGGGCGGCAGCTCGACCCTGGCGGGCGGGCGGGTGTCCCAGAGCCGCGCCCAGTCGATCGGGGTTCCGTCCACCCACAGGCCCGCGAGCTTGCTGAGCCGGCGCTTCGCCATCAGGGCGTCGACATAGGCCCGCCCGTCCTCGTCGTCCAGCAGGTCGCCGTGTGCGCGGTCCGGGTCCAGGCGGCCGGCTTGGACCCCTGGAGCCCGCTCACCGGTGCCGAACGCGGTCAGGGCACTGCGGAGCGAGGCCGCGTCGGTGGCGGACACGGCCAGTCGCACCGGAAGCTCCCTGCGCCCCACCTGGGTGCTGTACGCCAGCCCCGTCAAGTCGTACGGCTCAGTGGCTGCTTCGTCCAGCCGCTGGGCCAACGCACGGGCCAGCTCCCGCAACTGGGTGCTGGTGCGCGCGGACAGCAGCACCAGTTGCTCCGGCTCGGCCGACCTGACGGGTTCGGCCGCCGGCTCCGGGAACGCGGGCAGGTACTCCTCCACGATCAGATGGACGTTGGCACCACCCGCGCCGAAGGAGCTGACGCCGGCCCGGCGCGGGCCCTCGGCCTGCCAGTCCTCCAGAGCACGCGGGAAGCGCAGCACCGAGGACTCCGCAATCCTGGGGTTGAGGTTCACCAGGCTGGAGCACGGCGCGATCTGATGGTGTTTCAGCTGCAGGAGGACCTTCGTCAGGCCGACTATGCCCGCGGCTCCCTCAAGGTGCCCGATGTTGGCCTTGATGGAGCCGACGGCGCAGGGGGCCTGCGGCGCCCGGCCCGGGGCGAGCGCCCGGACCAGGCCCGCCGTCTCCAGCGGATCGCCCAACTCGGTTCCGGTGCCGTGGGCTTCGATGTAGGAGATGGATCCCGGGGCCACTGCGGCGACACGCATCGCAGTGGCCACCAGCTCCGCCTGTCGGGCCGGGTTGGGCACCGCGTACCCCGACGTCCGGCCGGCCGTGTTGATCGCAGTACCCTTGATCACGCCCCAGATGCGGTCGCCGTCGGACACCGCTGCGGCAAGGGGCTTGAGCAGGACCGCCCCGACGCCCTCTCCCGGCACGAACCCGTCGGCGGCTGCGTCGAACACCTTGCAGGCCTCGTCCGATGAGAGCATGCCCGCCGCGGACAGGCCGACCAGGTGCGCGGGGTGGAGGATCAGATTCACTCCCCCGGCGATCGCCGTGCGGCACTCACCGCTCCGCAGGCTCTGTACCGCGAGGTGGATCGCGGTCAGCGAGGAGGAGCAGGCCGAGTCGACCGCGAAGCTCGGGCCGTGCAGGTCGAAGAAGTAGGAGACCCGGTTGGCGATCGACCACGGGGCGGAGTTGGCTCCGGTCAGCTTGCCCGAGGGCCAGGCGGTGGCACCGATCTTGCCGTAGGTGGCGTTCATCGTTCCGACGAAGACACCGGTCGACGGCTCGTGCATCGTGCCCAACTGGCCGGCCTGCTCCAGGAGGTGATAGCACGCCTGCAGGAAGAGCCGCTCCTGGGGGTCCGTGTTCACCGCGTCAACCGGCAGGATGTTGAAGAACTCGGCGTCGAACTCCGCCACCCCGTCGATGAACCCGCCCCAGCGGCCGTAGCTCCGGTCCGGCTGCCCGTGACATGGGTCGAAATGCTCGTGCCAATCCCAGCGGTCCGCCGGCACCTCGCTGATGGTGGACACGCCGTCCCGGAGGTTCTGCCACAGCGCCTCCAGGTCCGGCGCGCCCGGGTACCGTCCGGTCACCGCGGTCACCGCGATGTCCCCGGCAGGGTACGTTACTGGGCTTTCACCGGCCGGCGCCGGGTGCGGCTGAGCAGCCGCTTGGCTCACCTGCGGCCCGGGAGGCGGAAGCACCTCGCGCAGCCGGGTGTCGCGCTCGGCCACAAGGTAGTGGGCGAGATCCTCGACGGTCTGGTGCTCGAACATGAGAGTGGGCGGGATGTCGCCGAGGTCCTGGTCGAACCGCAAGGTGATGTTCATCCGGGTCAGCGAGTCCATGTTCAGCTCCCGCAGGGCGTCGGGGCCGGTCAGCTCGTCCGCCGTACCGCCGATGACCGCCGCCACGACCTCACGCACGTATGACCGCACCATCGGGAGCGGCAGGGGCTTCACGGATTCGACCTGTTCGGTGTCTCGGGATTCGCGGGGCATGTTGATCCTTTCCTCTCGGTACGGCTACGGCCCTGCTGGACACGGGGCGGGCTCAGGGGAGTCGGAGCAGTGCTGCCTGGATCTCGGCGAGTTCGTCAACGGTGCCGAGCACGGTCCGCCGCGGCACGCCGAAGTCGACCAGGCAGGCCACCTCGTCGGCACCGGTGGCGAAGATGTTCTGCAGGACTGCGAGCGCCTCGTTCCGGTCGCCGATCAGCGACCGGCCCCGCAGGTAGCGCTGCGCTGCGAAGTCCAGGCTCTTCTCGACCGTCCGCTGGTCACCGCGCGCCTCCTGCTGGCTCGCGTAGCTGGCCAGGTACCGGCGGAGCGGCTGCTCGGCCTCACTGCGGACTTGTTGCCCCGAGGCCCCGATGGCGGCGTGCGCCATCACCGACACCCGACCCGTCCCACCGTGGTGCTCCTCGAAGGCACGGCGGTAGGCGGCGATCCGCTCCGTGAGCTGGGCGGCGGTGACCGCACCGTAGCTGGTGAGGACTCCCGCGCCGATCCGGCCGGCGTACTCGAACGTCTCGGGGTTGCCGGCAGCGGTGACCCAGTGGGGCAGGACCGCCTGCACCGGCCGCGGGTACGAGCGCACGGCGTACCGTTCGCCGAGCGCGCCGGTGCGGCACACCTCGCCTCCGGCCCACAGCTCCCGCACGGTTCGCAGGTTCTCGTGAGCCCGTGCGGCGCGGTCCGCGTACGCCTCCGGCGACAACACGAAGTCCCGCGGGTTCCAGCCGGCGGCCGAGGCGATCTCCACGCGCCCGTCCGACAGGTTGTCCACGACCGCCCATTCCTCCGCCACCCGGAGCGGATCGTGCAGTGGGAGCACCACGCTGCCCGCTCGGATCCGGATCCGCCGGGTGGCCACCGCCACCGCGGCCGCCAGCACGGACGGGTTCGGGTGTGCGCCGCCGAACGGTGTGAAGTGGCGCTCGGGGAGCCACAGGAAGTCAAGTCCCCCGTCGTCAGCGGCCCGTGCCGCGTCGAGCAGCAGGCGGTAGCCCGCGGCGTCGCCCCTGGCTCCGTCCTCCAGGGCGGAGAAGAAGTAGAGGCCCAGCGACCGCTCGCCGTGGTGCAAGGTCATGTCCGGGGTCCGTTTCTTGTCCGAGCGGGAGCGGGGCCCACCCACTGGGGCGGTCAGCTCGTCGCGAGGGTTCGTCCACCTGGGGCGGGAGGGAGAGCGGGTGACCGAGCCCTCGTGCCAGGCCCGAGCGGCGGTCGAGCACCGCCATCAGACCGCCCCGCCCGCGGCTTGCAGGTTCTGGCCGGACAGCCACCTCGCGTCAGGTCCGACCAGGAAGCCGACCACGTCGGCGATGTCCTGCGGCAGCCCGAGCCGGCCGAAGGCGCTCGAGCGGCGCCACTGCTGCAGTACCTCGGGCCGGACGCCGGCCACGACCTCCTCGGTCTCCACGCCGCCGGGCGAGACGGTGTTGACGGTGATGCCGCGCTTGGCGAACTCCTTCGCCGCGACCTTGGTCAACTGGTCGAGCGCTGCCTTGCTTGCCGAGTAAGCGGCCTGCGACGGGTGAGCCAACGCGGTAGCCGTGGAGGAGATGTTGACGATGCGTCCGCCGTCCCGGAGCCGATGGGCGGCCTGCTGGATGGCGAGGAACGGAACCTTGACGTTGAGCGCCATGATCCGGTCGAAGTCCTCCTCCGTGGCATCGGCGAACTTACCCCGGAGCATGATGGCGGCGTTGTTCACCAGGATGTCGATCCCGCCGGTGAGTTCCTCGCCTACGGCGAAGAACCGCGCCACCTCACCGGGTCGCGTCAGGTCCGCCCGCACGGGGTGAACCAGGCCGCCCACCGCTGCCATGCGGCCTGCCACCGCCGCGGCCGCGTCCGCGTCCTGACGGAAGCCGATCACCACCACCGCGCCGTCACGGACCAATCGCTCGACGATTCCCCGGCCGACACCACGTGAACCACCGGTCACCAGGGCGGTCTTGCCGACCAGCGGCCCCACCGCCGGTCCCGCCCCTCCCAGCCGGCGCGCCCCGTTCTCCTCGTTCTCCGTCGCACCCGTCACCTGCTCCACCCTTCCGAGCCACCCACGCGCCGCACTCCGACAAGAAGCGGTCTGCGTGCTGTGGCCCCAACGACAACGGCCCCGACGGGCCGGCGGCTCTGCGTGCGAGCCGTACTCCACCAGACAGGAGCGGTCCGGCACGATGATGATCGGCGGCCGGCCGCCTCGGTCGAAGTCTCGAGATCGCGTGCCCTGGCGAGTGCGTCGCGTTCACGGGCTCCCAGGTGGGCGGTGCCCGCAGACGCCCCGCTCTCCGTCGCGGGCAGCAAGGAATCCAAGCAGCTGCGGGGCGGGCCAAAGGAATTCCGATTGTCCCGACGGCGAAGCATCCCGGTCAATCCCCCTCCAGCATGCAATGCATTCCAGGTTATTCATCCGGCCGGGCGAACAGAACGGGCGGCCGGCACAAGAAACCCTACCGTGCCACCGTCGCTGAAACCCTAGCGGTCACCATAAATTACCACAGCCGGCATGTCGATAGCCCGTCGCGCGACCCATACCCGGAAGCCATTCACTCGAAATACCCAAAGCGGGCAAACGAGCAGTTTCGGCCGACACCCACCGATCATAGGCCCCGAATCACGCCTTGCAATTCCCATCCGAGCTGCTAATCTCGATCCCAACTTCGAGAGGGAAGGGGGTGGAGAAATGTCCGTCGCACTCGTCGAGGAGACTCGGACGGCGCTGACCGTCGAGGAGATCGCGGACTTCGAGGCTTGGATCACCGAGCTGGAGGAGGACGAAGACCGTTCGTTCAAGATGGGAAAGCCGTAAGCGTAACCAGCGAATTCCTTCGCTGTCGTTGACGCCCCCCATCGCTGATCGTGCTTCCGTGGCGGGATTCCCCCGCGGAAGCACGATCAGACATGCGAGCCGATCGACTCCGCTGGCCAGCAGGGCGACTCAGGCCTTTATGGCGAGCTGTGCCCGCTATGCATTCACTCCCCCCTCCTGGCGCACGGTCGTTCTCGGCTTCGACTCGGGTAGACAATCGCATGGCACGGCAACCCGGCCCGACTGCCGCAGCCACCAACGCAAAAACCTCTCGACTACATGGTGGCCCGACCCCCGAGAGAACGTCAGCCAGTGCACAGACAGTCAAACCCTCCCCCCGGCTGATACGCAGTCGAGTGCGGTGATCAGAGAATATTTCCCCCAGCCAAGTAGCCCAATTGACAGGCAGCCCGGGTCAGCAAACCGCCCGGAATTTCCCCGGCCTCGTCAGGCCGAGCAGTCCGGCTACACGCCCGGGAGAGTCCGACTCTCAATAGCACGACTCAACCGGAATTGTTCGGCCGGCTAGCCCGCCGACTGATTCCGGACAGTCGACCGAATCTCAGCCGCATACCATTCCTGGACGGCTACGGGACGGCTACGGGACACTGGGTTCTTCAGGCAGGCTCCACCCCCGGCCCTGTGCGCAGCGCGCGGTAGTCGATCTTTCCACTACCGTTGGTCGGAAGGGCCTCCAGCTGTACCCAGCGCTGTGGGACCAGCGCTGCGGGCAGCGTGGTGCGCAAGGCGTCCAATGCCGTGTCGCGCGGCACCTCTCGGTCCGCGACGAGGTAGGCGACGAGTTGTGCCACACCGTCACGGACCTCGGCCAGGACGGCGCACTCGAGCACGCCGGGCAGGCGCGAAAGAGCCCCCTCGACCTCGTCCAGCTCGATGCGAACCCCGCCGATCTTGACTTGCCGGTCGGCCCTCCCCAGGCAGTAGGCGATCCCGTTGTCGAATCGCGCGAGGTCGCCCGTGCGGTAGAGACGCCCGGTGCGTGAGGTCGGGTCGAACTCGTCCACGAAGAAGGACTCCGCGGTGCGTTGCGGATCATGCAGGTAGCCCGCGCTGACGGCGTCTCCGCCGACCCACAGCTCGCCGGCCTCGCCGGGCTCCGCGGCGCGCCACGTGCCGTCCTCGTGAACCAGGAGGTAGAGAACGACGCCGGAGGCGGGCTTCCCCACCGGTAGCGGCGGTGCGGCCAGGTCATCGGCGGTGACCTGGTGGAGGGCTACGTCGTCGGAACACTCGGTCGCCCCATAGGCGTTGAAGAACTCGACGTGCGGAAGCAACCGCAAGGCATCGCCCGCGATCCCGGGGTCGAGTCTCTCGCCGGTCGAGATGAGGCATCGCAGGTTCGCGAACGCCCGAGCGGTACCGAGGCGCCCAGCCTCGTGGACGGCCCAGCCGATCACCGTCGGCACCAGCTCCATGACGGTGACTCCGGTGCGCTCGACCGTCGATGCCAGGCGCCGGGCGAACCGCAGGTCGGCATCTGCGACGATCACGACCGATCCGCCGACGAGCAGCGGCGCGAGCATCTGCCAGACGGAGATCACATAGGTCGGCGGGGCGGTGAAGGCCACCTTGTCCGCAGCCGTCAGGCGCAGCCGCCGCACCAGGAACCACAGGTGGTTCATCAGCCCGAGTTGGTTGACGACCACACCCTTCGGGAGCCCGGTGCTTCCCGAGGTGTGGATGACGTAGCGGGGCTCGTCACTGGTGGCCACCCGCGCCGGCGTGTGCCGTTCATCCGGTGCCACACCGGCCGTGGGCGACGGGAGCACGACCAACGGGACAGCGGTCTCACTCGCCGCATGAGCGGCGGTCACCGACGGCACGTCAGTGGTGCCGCTTACCAGTACGCAGTGAGACTCGGCGCGTCGGAGCACACTGACCGTCCACGCTGGCGGCCAGTCGGGTGCGAGGGGGAGGTACGTCGCGCCCAGACTCTCAATGGCGAGGAACATCGCGATGGTGTCGATGCCGCGCGTGCCCGCGACGGCGATCCGGCTCCCGGGGACGCAGGACTCGGCGAGGAGGGCCGCTCGTACCTGCTGGACCCGGTGGCCAAGCTGCCGATAGGTGGCCGTTCCGTCGTCCGACACGACGGCCACCCGGTCGGGCTCCTGCTCGGCCCACGCGCGAACGCGGGCCCAGACACCGGTCGAGAAGTCGATCCGGGCGAGCGGCGAGCGAAGGGACCGGGCTCGGGCCGGGCCGAGCGTGTCCGTACGCAGTGGCAGGCGGGCCAGGCCACGGGCCGGGTGTCGTCTCCTGAGGACGTCGGGGCGTTCGTGCCGCACGGGGCCCTCAGCCCGTCCCGCCGATGGTCACCAGTGCCTGCCAGAGCGTCCCGGGGCTCGCGAAGGTCTCCAGTGCCAGGTACTCGTCGGGGAAGACCAGTCCGTACCGCTCTTCGATGTGTGTCAGCAGCACCACCATGCGCATCGAGTTGAGGCCGGCCGCTTGGAGGTCGAAATCGGCATGCAGCGCCGGTCCGGCCGGCAGGTCCTCCACGGCACCCCGGAGCAGGTCCTCGAACGCCGCGTCCCATGGCGGAGTGGTGTCCGATTCCAGCGTCACTGTGCTACCTCGTCTCTGTATGCGGTGCGGTCGAGCTGGGCGCACCGTTCTGAGAGCGTTCACGTGAGCGTTCACGTGGCAGTTTCGCCCATGCCCTGAAATGCTGTCAACAACAGTCAGCTCATCCCTTCGTGGGCGCAGCGAGGGATCCGAAGGGCGGCGACCGGGGCGAAAGGCCGCCGCGTATGCTGTCGGTGCGTCGACGATGTCGCACCCAGTGCCAGAGGGGCGGTGCCTGGCCGCTCGCCAGGAGTCCCAGATGAAGAGTTCGCGTGCGGGTGCCTTCGAGTCGACCGCTCGGCGCGTCACCATCGAGGATGTGGCACGAGCTGCCGGGGTGTCCCGCCAAACGGTCTCCCGCGCGATCAACGGCAAGGGCGAGATCGATCCGACCACCCGGGACCGGGTGCTCGACGTCGTCAGGTCGCTCGGCTACCGCCCGAATCGGTTCGCGCGTGCCATGGTGCGGCAGGAGACCGTCACCTTGGGCCTGCTGCTACCCAACATTTCCAATCCGTTCTTCCCCGAGGTGGCGAACGGCATTCTGGAGTGCGCTGCGGAGCTGGGCTGGCACGTGGTCATCCACCAGACCGGCGCCACGCCCGACGGTGAGCGGGTGGGCCTTGACCTGATCGCCGGTCAGGCTGACGCGTTCGTGGGCTACCTGGAGTTCGACGAGTCGGTGCGCAGCGCCCTCGAGACCGGGATCCCCTTCGCACTGTTCGACTGGGAGGAGTCCGACACCACGGCGGCGACGTTCAACCGCGTCGACATCGACCTCCGCAGCGGCTTGGAGGCGGCAGTCCGCCACCTGGTCGACCTCGGCCATCGCGACATCGGTGTCCTGGACGTCAGTCGGCTGACCGGGGCGGGCTACGCCGTCAGTCCGCGCAGTCGGATCGTCCTTGACCTGCTCCGGGAGGCTGGACTGGTCACGGATCCCCGGCGCCTGCAGCGCTCGGTCAACTCGGTTGCCGGCGGAGAGGACGCCGTCGGCCGGTTGCTCGAGGAGCAGCCGGACATCACAGCCGTTCTGGCCTACAACGACGTCGTGGCGGTCGGTGCCACACGCGGGCTGCGCAGGCTCGGTCGGGCGGTGCCGGACGACTGCGCCGTCATCGGATTCGACGGCCTTGGCCTCGCCGAACTCGTGGAGCCCGCGCTGACCACCCTGCACGTGGACAAGCAGAGCCTCGGGATGGAGGCGGTCCGACTGGTCGCAGCGGAATTCGGGCAGTCGGGTCGAGGCCCGAAGGTCTCGGTGGTCCATCCGGAACTCGTGGTCAGGGCCTCGACCGTGGGCAGGGCAGCCCTCCCGGGCTGATCCCTTCCTGGTCTGCCGGGCCTCGGAGGAGCCCCCGTCGGGTTCGCCGGGCCGTCACCCGCACCGGAACGGAGTGCCCGTTGTGCGTCAGGAGCGGCACGTGCGAGCTGAACTCCACCCCGGTCCGCCACAGGAGCTGGCGTGGCGAACGGCGTACGGGCCAGTCGTGCGGATCCAGGACGCCCCATCCGTGCAGAGTGCCCAGGAAGAACGGGTCTGCGGCACACCAGCCGTCTTCGGTGCGAACCTCGAGCCAGGCGTGGGGAGCCGGGAACGGAAGTCCCAGGAAGAAGCCGCACGCCGCGCCGGCCGCGATGCCGGCCTCCTCGGCCACGCGGAGGAGGTGTCGGGTGGCCAGCCGGCACTCGGCGAGCCCGGTCTCCCGGACGAAGCCGGGGTCGCCGGCGAGCGGCCAGCGGACCTTGTGGAAGGCCAGCTCCGCGGCCGCGGCCACCAGCGGTTCGATGGCCTTGCCGAAGTCGTGCCAGGTGTCCGCCGTCTCGACCTGCACGGTGAGCGAATCGGCCTGGGCGGGACCGGTCTCCTGGAGAACCGCCGCCAGTGCCTGCGTGGCCGCGGCGAAGCGGCACTGTGCGGCGTGCCCGGGGGCCGGGCAGGTCCATCGCAGGGTGATCTGGTAGCGGCTCCCGGTCAGCGAGTCCGGGTCGCGCAGCGACCTGCTCCAGAGGTCCAGGGCACTGCGGTACGGCGAGGGTAGCCCGAGCAGGTGGGTGGTGTTCTCCAGATCCAGGGGGTCGAGGAACAGCCGCCCGTCCCGCCGCTCGTGCGGCAGGCCGAGGTCGAGGAGCTCCTGGAGCAGTCCGTCCTGGAGGCCGAACACCGAGGCGTTGTGGGAGGGATCGGCCGCGAAGGTCCGGTACCGGTCCGGAACCATTCTGGCCCGCTCGACGGCGACGGCCGGCGTCGGATCGGACGGTGCCCGCCGGCGGACGGTTCGGGCGGACTGGGGCGGGTCACGGTGCACGATTCGCCTCCTGGACGAACTCGATGGGTACGACCAGCGCGGGGTCGCTACGAGTTCGGCGGTGCAGCCGGCTGACCAGCGCATCGAGTTCCGCCGGGCGCAGCTCCACCGGAAGCAGCGCCACCAGCCTCTCCTGGTCCGACCCGCGCCCCCTGACCAGGACCTCGACCCCGTCCTGGATACCCAGTTCGGCCGCCACCACCCGCGCGGCACGCAAGGTGTCGACCACGCCGGTGCGGTAGGGCGCCAGGACCGTCTCCGGTGATCTCTCGCGCAGGGCGGCCGCCAGGTGCGCGTGCCAGTCCAGCGGCCTGCCCCCGGCCAGTTCCAGGGCCAGGGATTCCAGGCCGGCCAGCAGGGCCCGTGCGGCCGGCAGCGAGATGACGGCCTCGTTCGACTCCAGTTGCAGGGTCATCAGGCCCGCGGCGCCGTCCGCGACGGCGAGCAGGTAGGTGAGCGCGGGGTCGGCGGGTTCGGTGGCGGCACTGCGGAACCGCTCCGGAGTCTGCGCTGTCCGCTCGGGCAGCTCCCGACGCGGTGCACCGGAGAGCGGGTCCACCACCATGAAGTTGTACTCCAGGCGGAACCGGGCGTTGCAGCCCGTGGTGTGCTGGTGCTCCTCAAGGAGGGCCCGCAGCTCACGGACGTCGTGGTCGCAGTTGCGGAACAGCCCATCGGTGGCCACGCGGGCCGCCGCCATGAGGGCGGCTTCGTCGGCGTGGTGCGGTACCGCCACGGCACACGGATAGCGAAGCGCGCAGCAGTGCACGGCCGACGGATAGGAGAACCGGTTGGAACTGATGACGCAGATCACGCAGGTGCTCAGACCCGTGTAGCGACCCATGACGAAGCCGTAGAGCCCCACGAGCACCTGTGCGGGGAGCAGGCGGTTTCGATCCGCCAGCGCCTTCACCGAGCTGTGCAGGCTCGCGGACGTGAACGTCGCGGTGTAGCTGCTGTCGCGGCGACGGTCGTCCAGCACGGGTACCTGGCTGGGCGGTGCGGCCTGGATCACCTCACGCCACCGGGCCAGCTGGGTGCTCCGTCCGGCGGCGGCCTGTTGCTTGATCGCGGTGTCGATCGGCTGTGTCACGGGACGTGGTGCGGGCAGCGGTGCCCCGTCCCGCACGGCCTCGACGATTTCCACCAGTTGCTGGTGCAGGAGCTGACTGGTCCGCAGATCGGCGACGACATGGTGGAGGATCGCCAGTACCTCGCGGGCGACTCCCGGGACGCCGAGTACCTCGAACGCGACCGGAGGCTCGGTCTCCAGGTTCATGGGCCGGCGGCGGGCCCGTTCCGCCAGCTCGGCCGTCCACGCCTCGCCCGCGCCGGGCGGGCATTCCACCACGGTGATCCGCTCCCGGCCGGGGCGGTGTACGAGTTGGACGGGTGTCCCCGAGGCGTCACGGGCGAACGTGCTGCGCAGCACTTCGTGGCGCCGGACCAGGATCCGCACCGCCTCGCACACCGCATCGGCCTCGACCCGGTGCGGCAGCGACCAGCGCATGGCGAGGATCCGGGTCCAGGTGCTGTGCGGCGCGCGGTCCGCGATCTCCTCGAACTCCATCAGTTGGGCCAGTTGACCGAGCGTCATCGGCCCTCGTCGTTCCACTCCGTACTGTCCGCTCACCCTTCGCCCCCGCTCAGCTGCCGAAGAAGGCGTCGAAGCGCTGCCGCAGACTCGGCGCGTCGAGCCCGTGGATCCGGTCGTGGTCCTCCACCGTCGTGTAGGCACGCACCCCCGCACGGCCGACCCCCGGACTGAGTAGCCGGTGCGGCACGTCGGCCGGTTCCCAGTCGGCCTCGGCGCAGCACCCGGACCCGGCCGGGCTCCGGCGCGTGTGCTGTACCGTTGGCCCGCTCCGAGAGGCGGATGTAGGCACGGCCCCCACTGACCGCGGCGCGCAGCAGCGGTTCGACCTCGTCGCGGTGGCCGGGCACGTGGACTTCCCAATCGCCCTGGGTGTCCTCCAGTTCGCCGTCCCCGATGAGGCAGAAGACCCTCGGCTCCGTGCGCCCCTGCGCCCGCAGCCCCAGTGCCGTTCCGGTGGCCAGCGGCAGTCTGTGGCCGAGCGAGCCGCTGGAGATCCCGACGCCGGCGACCAGGGTGCGGTCCCGGTGGTGGCCGAGCGTCGATCCGGCCCGGCCGAAGGTGGCGAGCTCGTCCACCGCAACGAAGCCCTTGGCCGCGAGGAAGTAGTAGTAGGCCAGCGGACCGTGACCTTTGGACCGCAGGAAGCGGTCGCGGTCCGAAGCGTCCGGCTGCTCCAGGGACATCCGGAGCACCTTGTCGTACAGCACCCAGAGGACGTCGAGCGTCGAGGTGGCGCTCGCGCCGTGCTTCTCGTCGCCCGTCATCATCGACATCAGCCGTGGCAGGTCCTGGTACCCGAGCGCAGCCGGCCCCGCCGCGTCACGCGGAGGGGCCGGCCTACCGGTTCGGGTCACCACGCGACCGGGAGGCTGCGCACGCCGTAGACGAGGTCCTCATGACGGTACGTGAGGTCGTCCTCCGCGATGTCGAGCCGGAGGTCCGGCAGTGCGGTGAAGATCCGCTCCAGGGCGATGGTCGCCTCCAGGGTGCCGAGACCACCGCCCAGGCAGCGGTGGATCCCGTGCCCGAAGGCCAGGTGCGGGTTGTGGACGCGGTCGATGTCGAACTCCTCGGGGTGCTGGAAGACCGCCGGGTCCCAGTTCGCCGAGTGCAGGTGGAGGATGACGAACTCGCCCTTGCGGATGGTCCGACCGGCCAGCTCGATGTCCTCCGTGGCGGAACGCACCGGGCCGTGCTGGATCACGGTCCAGTACCGCAGTCCCTCCTCGACCGCCGGTGCAGCCCAGCGGCGCGGATCCGCCCGCATCCGTTCCGTCAGCCCCGGGTCCCGCAGGACCGCCAAGGCGGTCATGGAGGTGACGGCCGCGGTGGCGTCGAGGCTGGCCGCGAGCAGCAGGGTGGCCGCGCCGACGACGTCGTCCCGGCCGAGACCGGCGGCACGCGCGTTGGCGAGCAACCGGGAGAGCAGGTCGTCGCCGGGCTCCCGTTCCTTCGCGTCCAGCAGCTCACCGAGGAAGCGCCGCATCCGTTCGCCCGCGACCAGGCGCTTGGCCATCGATCCGTCATGGGTGGCCCGCGCGTTGATGCACTGCCGGACGAAGTCCTCGTAGTCGCTGGTGACTCCGTAGAGGTAACCGGACACGTAGCAGGGCAGCAGGTCGGCGACGTCCTTCACCAGGTCGCCCGAGCGGCGCCCGCCGGCGGTGAGCCGGTCGATCAGCCGGTCCACGAGTCCCTCGATGGCCGGACGGCGGGCGGCCACCGCGCCGGCGCTGAACTCCCGGCTCAGCAGGTTCCGGACGCGCTCGTGGTCCGGCGGGTCCATGGACAGGAAGACACCGGGACGCTGCTGCCGGTAGGAGAGCGGAATCTGCGGATAGCCCTCGACGGTGGCGTCCGAACTCAACCGGCTGTCGCTGAACAGCGCCCGCACGTCGGCGTGCCGGGTGACCAGCCAGGCCCGGCCGCCGTAGGCCAGGTCGACCTCGATCGGCCCGCTGTCGTGTCCCTCGGGACGGTAGGCGCCGGGCGGGGCGAAGGGGTTCTCCCTCGCGGCCGGAAATCGCACCGGGCAGGTGGCCGTCGCTCCGGTGCTGTCGGTGATGCTCATTCACACACTCCTTCGTCCAGCTCTGTTCCTGCGCCGGGCCCGGGAACGGGATCCGGATGGCCGAGCCCAGCGATGTAGTCCTGCAGGTGGACCTTCGGCACCCAGCCCAGGTCGCGGGCCTTCGAGAAGTCCGAGGCGCTGCGGAAGCGGTCGCCACGGCGGGCCGGGATCATGCGCACCGGGCCACCGAACATGCAGGCGACATCGATGATCCGGTGCTCCTCACCGCGACCGAGCAGGTAGCCGTCCCCCGCTCCGTGGGCGGCACACACCAGCAGCCCGGAGACGATGTCGTCCACGTGGGTGAAGTCGCGCAGCTGGGAACCGGGCTCGACGACGGTCAGGGCCGTTCCCCGGCATCGCTGTTCCTCAAAGACCCCGATGACCGTCGCATACGGTCCCTGGCGGATCTGCCTCGGCCCGTAGACGTTGTAGAAATACGTGATGACGTAGTCGAGCCCGTACCAGTCGGCGGTGTTGCGGATGTATTCGACGTTCTTCGCCTTCATCCAGGCATAGGGACTTGAGTGCTCGTCATGAGGCGGTTCGCCGAATCTCGTGCTCGACCCGGCGTAGACCAACCGGGCCCCGTGCCGGCGGCAGAAGTCGACGACCTCCTTCGTGCCGTGGAGGTTGGACCGCCACACCCGGTCGAGTTCGTCGAAGGAGCTCTCGACGCGAGAGTACTCGCCCAGGTGGAAGACCGTGCGGGGAGCGGGCAGGCCGTTCTCGGACCAGAGGCGGCCGAGCTCCGCGGTCTCCCCGGTCAGGTAGTGCACCCGGGGGTCGTCGGTGTGGTTCTCCTTCCGCCCGGTGAGGTACGAGTCGACGGACACCACGAGCGCCTCGGGGCGGTCGCGGAGCAGGGCTTCGACGAGGTGGCTGCCGATGAACCCGGCACCACCGGTGACCAGGGCCAGCTCCCCGTTCATGCCCGCCGCCGGTCGGAGGAGGTGATCAGCCGCTCGGAGGCGCGGGCATGGCGGCGCTTGGCCGCGAAGTAGTCATCGACCCGGACCCGGCGGTAGGCGGACCCGGTCGCCGGACCGGCGGGTCCCGCGAGCGGGGTGACGAACGCGGCCGGGCCCAGCTGGTGGAAGTAGGCGAGGGAGAGACGATCGAAGGCCAGCAGCGGCTCGACGCTCCCGGCGATCGGACCGCGCAGCAAGGGGTCTTCGGGGTCGACGGCGAGCTCGGCGGCGAACCGCTCGGGTTCGCCGAACAGCGTGGCAGTCGCCTCCCGGACCCCGTGCACCACCTGGTCGGAAATGCCGTGGCCCACGACGAGGAAGGCGCCGAGGTCCTCGCGCACCTCCCGGATCCGTGCGGCCAGCCGGACCCGGCCCACGGCGTCCCGCGCGTCCGTCAGGTCGATGACGGTGGTGGGGCCCTCGCCCGCCGGGGCGTCGGCCGGACCTCGGGCGGCCGACTCAGCCGGCCGACTGGTCCCTGTACTGATGTCCATGTCTGACTCTCACTGAGGAATGGGGGTGCCGCTCGGGTCTTCGGCGGCAGCGGCTGGGTGGGTGCCTGGGGGCCACCTCGCGGCGGCGAGTTCGGCGGGCAGGCCGGCCCGCTCGACGATCAGGGTGCGGACGCACGCGGCATGCCCCTGCGCCCGGTCCCACTCGCTGTCGCCGACGAACAGCGCGTCCTGCTTCTCCAGGGAGAGCCGTCGGAGTGCGAACAGCAGGGCCTCCGGGGAGGGCTTCGGTGGCGCGTCCTGGCGGGCGACGACCAGCGGCACGTCGAGTCGCGCCGCCGTCAGCAGGGTCTGCGCGTCCTCCCGCGACCGTCCGGTGCAGACCCCGACCGGGACCCCGTGGCTCCTCAGCCCCACCAGCACCGCCTCGACCCCGCCGACCGGTCTGGGTTGACGAACCGTCAGTTCCCGGGCGAGCGCCGCGCGGTAGGACAGCAATGCCTCCTCGGCGTGCTCGGCCCCGATGAGCTCGCCCAGGGTGGCGAGATCGGTCGGCCGCTGGGCGCGCCAGAGCCGCACCCTGCCCACCGCCGACCCGCCGAGGTCGCGCACGGCCTCGCGGAGGCAGTGCTCGTGGATCTGCCAGGTGTCCAGCAGCGTCCCGTCGAGGTCGAAGACGACCCCGCGCGGTCCCGCCGGCGCGGCCGCAGCGCGGTTCATCCGTCCTCCAGGGGCAGGGCGAGACCCACGGCACGGGCGTGCGGCGTCCGATGGGCGAGGTCCAGCGTGGTGTTGACCAGACCGAGGGCGAGCGCGGCACCGCTCGCCACGCCCAGGCGCAGGCCCAGGTCCAGCAGCGGCTCCAGCCCGAGCACCTGGAGCAGCGGGCGGTGGCCCGGCTCCGCCGAACGGTGGCCGGCCACCAGGTAGTGGCCCGCGGGCGGGCAGAGCCGGACCGCGACGAGGGCGGCGACCGCGGTGATGAACCCGTCGAGGACGACCACCCGGCGCGCCGCGGCGGCGGCGAGGATCACTCCGACGTTCCCGGCGATCTCGTAGCCGCCGAGGGCGGCGAGCTGCGCCAGGGTGTCCGCCGCGGGAAGTCCCGCGGTGCGGACCAGTGCGCCTTCGACCAGCGCGTGCTTGCGCGCCGCTCCGGCCGGGTCGACGCCCGCGCCTGTTCCCACCACCTCGGCCGCCGGCAGCTCCAGCAGCCTGCCCGTCAGCGCAGCGGCCGAGGTCGTGTTCCCGACGCCGATCTCGCCGACGGCGACCATCGCCTCCTCCCCCAGCCGGCTCCGCAGGAACCGGGCACCGCCCAGCACCGCGCGTTCGGCGTCGGCCCGCGTCATCGCGTCGCGCAGCAGGATGTCCTCGGTGCCCGCTCCGATCCGGAACTCGGCTTCGCCGACCGGCTCGACGAGCCCGAAGTCCGCGCTGACGACCCGCGCGGGCACCCGGTCGGCGATCAGGTTCAGCGGCGCCCGGCCCGCCTGCACGAGGGCGAGCACCCGCCCCCCGGCGGGCTGCGGCAGTGCCGAGACCGCCCGCCGGGCCAGCCCGTGGTCGGCCGCCAGCACGCTGACGAGCGCGGGCAGCGGCCCGGGGTCGGGATCGCTGCGGATCGTCGCGATCCTGGGCACCAGGTCGTCGAGTCGGCCGAGCGCTCCGTGCGGGCGGGCCAGGGTCCGCAGCCGCAGCGCCGCGAGCCGGCCCGCCTGACGGTCCGTCGGTCCGACCAGGGCGCACAGCGCGTCGATCGCCGCCGGCTCGCCGGTCACGAGCCCGCGGTCTTGTAGGCGACGAGGTCACCGAGCACCAGGACGTCGATCTCGGTCTTGAGGAAGCAGCGCACGGCGTCCTCGGGTGTCTCGACGATCGGCTCCTCGTTGTCGTTGAACGAGGTGTTGAGCAGCACGGGAACGCCGGTGAGGGCGTCGAAGGCGGTCAGCAGGGAGTCCAGGCGGGGGTTGAGCGCCCGCAGCACCGTCTGGAGCCGGGCCGAGCCGTCCGCGTGGGTGACGGCCGGGATGACCGCACGCATCTCCGGTCGCACGTCCGGGACCATGAGCATGTATGGGGCCGGCACGGTGGTGGTGAAGTACTCGGCCTGGCGGGACTCCAGGACGATCGGGGCGAACGGTCGGAACGCCTCTCGGTGCTTGACCTTTGCGTTGATGCGGTCCTTCATCCCCGGATCCCGGGGGTCCGCGAGGATGCTGCGGTTCCCCAGGGCCCGCGGGCCCGCCTCCGACCGGCCCTGGAACCAGCCGACGATCGCTCCGCCGGCCAGCTCACGGGCCACCAGGGCGGACAAGTCGTCCGGCCGCAGGACGCGCAGCCGGCCGGACTCGGCGGCGAGCGCCGCCTCGATCCGGTCCGCCCCGTACGCGCGGCCGAGGTAGGGGGAGAACGGCTCCGGTGCCGGCTGCCACGGGTGTCCGCCCAGTTCGTGGTAGCCGTACAGGGCCGAGCCGAGCGCCGTCCCGCCGTCGCCCGCGGCCGGGACCACGTGCACCCGCTCGAACCCCGTCTCCGACAGGAGCTTGTAGTTCGCCACGCTGTTGAGGGCCACCCCGCCCGCCAGGCACAGGTCGGTCAGACCGGTGCGGCGGTGCAACCAGCGGGCGAACTCGATCACGATACGCTCAGTGTGGTGCTGGACCGCGTAGGCGAGGTCGGCGCGCCGGGCCTGGTCCTCGGCCGCGTCACCGGCCCCGGCGAGCTCCCGGTCGATGAAGGAGCGCATGGCGATCTGCTCGGCGGTGGACTGGCGGAACTCTCCGGCCCTGAGCCGGAAGAACTCCCCCAGTCGGGCGACGTAGCGTGGCGTCCCGTAGGCGGCCAGCCCCATGGTCTTGCCCGGCGCGCCCATGCCTCCCGTGGTGAACAGGCCGATGGCCTTGGACACCGCCTCGTACATCCAGCCCACCGAGTCCTCGTAGGGGTCCTCGGACCGACGGTCCGTCAGGGTGACGCGGCCGTGCTGCGCGCGCAGCACCTCGAGGCCGCCGGGCCCGGCCTGGTAGCAGGTCACCGTCTCGCCGTGCAGCCGGCCCTGCTCGACCACGGTCGATCCGCGACCGTCCATGACCAGGACGGCGGCCCGTTCGAAGGGCGAGGTGTAGAAGGTGCTCGCCGCGTGGGCGAGGTGGTGTCCCATCCACCGCACCCGGTCCCGCAGTCGGAGGGTGTAGACGGGATTGACGAAGTCGTTGGCGACGACGAGGTCGACCTCGTCCGCGGTGATTCCCGCCGCGGCCAGCACGTACTCCGCCGCGAGGCACCGCTGCAGGCGCGGCCCGAGTCCGTAGGCGATCTTCACCCGGGTGAGCCGCTCCTCCTCGATGGCCGACACGACCTGACCGTCCGCCACCAAGGCGGCGCAGAAGTCATGGTGTGATCCACCCAGTCCTAGGACGCGCAACGTTCCTCCTGATCGTGTTCGTCGGGCATGGGTCACTTGCCGGCCAGTCGCGCGACCACCGGTGCGAACGCGTCCGCCTGGGCGGCGGGCAGCACCCAGTAGGAGATCCCGTACCGCTTCCGCCGCTCCTCGAGCCGCTCGCAGACCTCGTCGACGCTGCCCGCCAGTGCCAGCGGGGAGTCCAGTGCCTCCGTGGGCGGGAGGCCGAACATGTGGGTGAGGACCCGCTCGGCGTAGCGCGTGCTGGAGGCGCAGATGGCGGCGGCGAAGAGCAGGCACTGGAACTCCGGCGGGTCCCCGACCGGCCCGGCCTCCAGCACCCAGCGCACCCGCCGGTCGAACTCGGCTGCCCGCGCGGAGGGACCGAAGCTGCTGTCCTTGCTGCCGGAGGAGAGCCGGGCGGAGAAGGAGACGATGTCGGCCAGTTCGGCGGCCGCACGCAGCATCCCGGGTCCGCCTCCGCCCATCGTCCAGCGGGCCGGGCTCGGCCGGGGCTCGCCGACCGCGTCGAGGACCTGGTGGGAGCTCCCCAGGAAGGTGGCGCTCCCCTCGTCCCAGAGCCGACGCAGGACCGTCACCGCCTCCACCGTCTGGCGGAGCCTGGCGGGACCGGGCTCCATGTCGACGCCAGCGCGGCTGAAGTCCGACGCCAGCCAGCCCGCGCCCACCCCGATCTCGAGGCGGCCGGGCGCGACGAGGTCGAGGGTGGCCAACTCCTTGTACACCACCGACGGCTGCCGCAGGGCGGCCCCGAGCATGAGCGGGCCCAGGGCGATCGACCGGGTCACCCGCGCCGCGAGGGCCAGGGCGACGAGCGGGCCCCACTCGCGGTTCAGGTGGTCGGGGACGAGGAACGAACCGTATCCGTACTCCTCGCACCGCCGGCAGAGCGCTTCCCACTGCGCGACGTCGGCGGCACGGCCGGCGAGCACGCCGAAGCGGAACGGCCGGATCGCGGGTGACTGGGTCATCGGGCCACTCCCTGGGTCAACGAGGCGTAGGCCGCCGGCCGCCGGTGCGCCGCGCCCCAGATCGAGCCGGCGCGGTACTCGCGCAGTGCCGCGAGGTCCAGATCCGCGAGGACCAGCTGACTGCGGCCGTCAGCGAGCGTGATCGTGTGGTCGCGCGGTCGGTTCCGCTGCACGGCCCGCCCGTCGAACAGGCAGGAGCGCCCGTTCATCCTCGGCAGCGGGTAGTTGGCGACCGCGACCGCCGCCGAGTTCTCGAACGCCCGGGCCCTGACCTGTCCGATCCGGTCGTCGCACAGCAGCGAGGCGTTCGGGCAGACGATGAGTTCCGCTCCGTCGAGCGCGAGCGCCCGGCAGGCCTCCGGCTGCTCGCGGTCGAAGCAGATGATGACACCGATCCTGACGGGACCGGCAGCCGTCTCCACGGTGGTGGCGGCGAACCCGGGCCCGGGGGTGAAGACCCGCTCCCACAGGAAGTCGCAGACGTGGACCTTCCGGTAGACGTCCACGACCCGGCCGGCCACGTCGATGACGGCGGCGGCGTTGCTCAGGTCGGTGCCGTGCGCGTCCAGGTAGGTGGTGACGACGGCGAGGCCCAAGCGCCGGGCGGCCTCGCGGAAGGCGCCCAGCCAGGGGCCGTCGGCCGAGGTGGCCTGGTCGCGCCAGCGGTGCTCGCCCGCCGCGTCGGTCGGGCAGGGAGCGTACCCGGTCTGCCACAGCTCGGGGAAGACCACGAGGTCGGCGCCGCCGGCCCTGGCCTCCTCGCACAGTGCCAGACCGCGCCGCAGGTTCTCCCCCGGATCGCCGGGCGCGGCGGGGGCCTGAACCAGGGCCAGGCGCATCAGTCGCCCCATCCGTCAGACAGTCGCGCCAGGCCCGGCGCGACCGCGCCCGGCAGGCCGGATCGCGCGGACGCGATCGCCGCATCGAGCATCGCCATCGTCGCCAGGTTGTTCCGGGCGCTGCCCCAGCCCGGCGCTCCAGTGGCGAGGGCATCGAGGAACTCCTCGAGCGGCGCTGCCACCTGGCGCACCGGATCCAGGTCGAACCCCTGGTCGTCGACCCGGGCCACGATCGTTCCGGCCTCGTCCGGGGCGGGCCCGTGGTCCGCCCCCGTCTCCCCGGACGCCACCGCCGCACCGCCCGCGAGCGCCAGCCGGACCGTCCCCGTCCCCGTCCACGTCGCGGTGCCGTGCAGACCCGTCGCCCGCCAGCTGCCGCTCCACGCGGTGGGCATCGCCGGGGCGCACCAACTGCCCCGGTAGAGGAAGCGCGAGCCGTCGAGCATGGTGAACAGCGCGGTCGCTTCGGCCGGGCCGCGGTATCCCGTGTGGGGACGCGCGGGGGCGTCGCAGTAGACGGAGGCCGCGTCGCTCCCGGTCAGCTTCCGGGCCGTGTCGAAGGCGTGCACCGCCATGTCGCGCAGCAGCGGCTGGTCCAGCTCCGCGCGGAACCCCTCCGCGGGGTAGCCGCGGCTGAAGCGTGCCTCCAGTCTGTCCAGGCCGCCCAGCCTGTCGATGGCCGCTCGGAAGGCGTCCACCCCCGGCTGGAAGCTCCGCGACTGGCCGACCATCAGCAGCCGGCCGTGGCGGGCGGCCGTCCCGGTCAGCTCGACCGCCTGGTCGAGATCCATGGCGAAGGGCTTCTCGGTCAGTACCGACAGGCCGCTGGTGAGGGCCTGGGTGATCACCGACAGGTGGACCTGCGGAGGAGTGGCGTTGACGCAGGCGTCCGCCGCCGGTCCCGGCAGCGACTCCAGCGTCGCGCTGACGGGCAGCTCCGGAAGGCGCAGGCGCAGCGCCAGCCCCCGCGCCCTACGCAGGTCGCTGTCCACGATCGCCGCGAGCCGGCAGCGGGGGTGCCTGTGCAGCGCTCGGGCCCAGGCCTGCCCCATCGCGCCGGCACCCACCAGGACGATCCGTACCGGCCCTTCCGGTATCCGCGGTTCGCTGCTCATGCGGCGGTCGCCTCGACCCAGCGCGTGGCGAGCGACATCGGAGCACAGGCCCCGTGATGCGTCGTCAGCCAGACGTGGTGGTCGCTGACGCGCGCCATGCAGCTTCTGATGGACCGGTGGGGCGGCCACTCCTGCGGGTCGAGCAGCGACCAGTCGCCGAGGAGGTTGAGCAGGTGCGGGTCGAACGCGTGCCATTCCCCACCGTCGAGCACCTCCGTCCACGCGTGGACGATGGAGTAGGGCGCGGCAAGGAAGAACCCGTAGCTGTAGCGGGCGGCAAGGCCGAGCCGACCGGCCTCGCGCGCCAGGTACAGGGCGGCGAGGTCGCAGTCGGCGAGATTGGTCTCGGCCAGGAATCCGAGATCGGCGCGCAACGGCTCCGGGAGCAGGTGGAAGGACAGCGGCCGCACCAGGCCCGCCAGCGCCTCCGGCAGCCGCCCGTCGGTGCTGGGCCGCGCGACCCGGTGGTGCAGCCGCCCGGTGGTGGCGGTGGCTCCCGGCGTGTAGCCGGCGAGCGAGCGCAGGGCCTCGCTGCGCACGTACGCGCACTCACCGGGGTGCCCCGGTTCCGGGCAGTGCGCCCGAACCTCGACCTCGAACGAGCCGGCGGACGCGGTGGACGCGGCGCGCAGCGAGTTCGCCCAGCCGCGCATCGCCAGGGTGCGCGCGTTGGGCAGGCGCAACGCCAGGGAGACGTTGGCCAGATCGATCTTGTCGTAGTACCTGACGCCGTCACGGGACGAGGACGGCAGCCCAACGTCGCCGAGCTCCCCGAGCAGCGCCGGGCTGATGCCGTGTTCACCGGCTGCCCGGTGCCCGTCCTGACGGAACTCGCGGTAGCGGTCCGGTACTTGGCGGACGCGGCCGACGACCTCGGCGAGCGGGTCGGCGGGGAGCAGCCGTGCAGCCCGAGTCGGGTGAGGCGGTGTCATGACTCCCTCGATTCTCGTGACGTGATCTCGGAACGCGACCGGTGTCCCCGGCGAGGAAAGGTGGTGAGCGGGTCCGCCGCGCGGCGCCCTGCGGCGCGGGCCGGGCGGAGCGGCTACTGGAGCGAGCGCATGATCCACGTGATCGGTCACGTGATCGTTCACGGCACTATGACCCAGGCGAGCCGCACTGTCAATGAGTCCGGATCTCGACGGCAGCACCGGCCAACGCGTGCTCCGTATGCGGCTGTTGACAGCGGTGGACGGCCTGGATCATAGTTTCCGTGAAGGTTCACGTGACCGCTCACATGGCGAGACGAACAGTCATGTAGCCCAGATGGACCCGTAGTTGAGGCAGCAGCCGCGCGACGGGAGCCGGTGGGGCGAGACCCGACCACGGCCGTCGCGGACCCATCCTTTGCAGTGAATCCGGGGGAGAGCGCCTGTGCCCAAGCCGATGCCTTCGAACGATGGCGGACCGACTCGAGTGGTCTTCGCCATCGACGAGTCCTACAGCCTTCCGTTGACCGTGGCATGGCACTCGCTCCGTGCGTCGAACGCCGAGCTGACCGACCGTCTGCAGATCGACCTGCTCTACGAGGAGCTCTCACCGCCGACGATCGAGCGCCTGCGGCGGCACGCGGAACTCCTCGGCCTGCGGGTGCGGCTGCGCCCCGTGCACCTGGAGCCGATCCGCTATCCGACCGCGTTCGGCGGGGCCCAGGCCAACTACCTGCGGCTGGTCATACCCGAGATGTACCCCGACTGCGAGCGGGTCCTCTACCTCGACGCGGACCTCGTCATCCGCGGGGACCTCGGCGCGCTGCTCGGCACCGAGCTCGACGGCCGGCCGCTAGGAGCCGTACGGGATCCGCTCAACCCGGTCGTCGGACGGGGGCGAGCCCTGCCCGGCTGGTCCAAGCTCGGGATTCCTCCCGAGCAGGAGTACTTCAATTCCGGCGTGCTGCTGATCGACCCGGCCGCCTGCCGCGAGGAGCAGCTCTTCGCCCGGGCGATCGAGTTCATCGCGGCCCATCCCGAGCACATCCGGCTCTGGGACCAGGACGCACTCAACTGGGCCGCCCGAGACCGGTGGCAGCGGTTGGAGCCGCATTGGAACGCCTTTCCGCTGTCGGCACTGGTCCGGACGCCCTGGGTCCGCTACACCACGGAGGACCTGATGCCCTTCCAGGACCTCGTCCGGTTTGAGGAGACGGCCGCGGTGCTGCACTTCGCGAGCCCGGCGAAGCCCTGGAAGGACCTGCTGCCGGAAGGGCCCGCCGCCGCCTCGTACCGCGCGCTGCTGTCAGCCGTGCGCAGCGCCGACCGGTCGTTCACCCCGGCGCCATGAACGAACCCCGTCCACAGCCGATTCCCACCCGTTCCCCAACGAGACAGGTAGTCAAAGAGAATGGCAGAACGTCAGGAAGTTCTCACCGCGATCTCGGTGCGTCTCCAGGAGGTGATTCCCGCGCTGCGCGGCAACTCCCCGGACGCCGAGACGGACCTGCGCGAGTACGCCGAGTTCGACTCGCTCGGTGTCCTGGAACTCCTGGTCTGGATCGAGGGGGAGTTCTCCCTCACCATTCCGGACGAGGAGCTCACGGTGGAGAGGTTCAGCACGCCCGCGAAGATTGCCGACTACATCGTTGCACGCGGCTGACCGGCCCGGTCCGTCGCCCAGCCGAGCAGCGCACTCCAGGAGCCGTCATGAACTCGCCGGGAATCTTCGCCGCGGTCGCCGCAGCCGCCGGCAGCTCCACCGATCCCGCGCTGATCACCGGCGACCGTTCGTGGAGCCGTGACGAGCTGCTGCTCACGGCGGCGGAGCTGTCCGAGGGGCTGGCACGGCGCTACTCGGGCGGCGCCGTCGTCGTGGAGACCGACGATCCGGTGTCCACGGCTCTGCTCACCCTCGCCGCGGACCGGGCCGGGATCCCGGTGCTGCACCGGGACCCGTCGGCCGCGGCGGGTCCGTCCGGGCCGGCCGTTCACGACGAAACCGGCACAGCCGGACGACCGGCGCCGACCGGTGGTCAGGAGTCACCGTTCCTCGGCCTCGTCCGCGCCGCCGCCGACGGCCCGGAGTGGGCGGGTGAACTACCGCCCGACGCGCAGGTCTTCTTCACCTCCGGTTCGACCGGAACGCCGATGGGGGTCGTCCGGCCCGCCGCCGCTGTGCTCGCGGACGCCCGGCGGGTCGCGGACTTCCTCGGCTACGAGCCCGGGGCACCGGTGGTCTGCGCCGCGCCGGCGTTCCACGCCTACGGCTTCAATTACGGCCTCATCGCACCACTCGTGGCGGGGGCCGCCGTACGATTGCTGCCGAGCAGGTGCCTGCCCTCGACGTGCGCCGCGGCGGTTCGAGCGCTCGGCGCCCGGACCCTGATCGCGCTACCGGCCCACTACGGCTTGCTGGCGCAGGGGGCCGGGTGGCAAGGGTGGACCGTCCAGCACCTGGCCCGGTTGCGCGCCGCGGTCTCGGCCGGGGCGGCACTGCCACCGGCCGTCCGGCAACACCCCGGCAACACCCTGGAGTTGCCGCTCTTCAACTGCTACGGCTCCTCCGAAGCAGGGGCGATCACCCTCTCCCGCGTCGACCGCGAACAGGAACCCGGTGACATCGGGGAACCGCTGCCGGGCGTGCGGGTGCGTCTCGACGGCGGGGAGCTCCAGGTGCAGACCTCCTCACTCGCCCTGGGGCAGTTCGGGTCCCGGACGGGCAACCGGCTGCTGCCCGTCTCCGAGCCCGACGGCTGGTACCGCACGGGCGACCTGGCCCGGTGGTCGGGCGTCACACCGGGTCGGCTGACACTGCTCGGGCGGTCGGCCACCATCATCAACGTGGCCGGTGAGAAGGTCTCTCCGGGCGAGGTGGAGCGGGTGATCTCCCAGCACCCGAGCGTCCTCGACGTGTCCGTCTCCGCCGTGGCCGACGAAGTGCGCGGCGAAGTGCCGGCCGCCCGGGTCGTGCTGCGACCCGGTGCCGTGGAGAGTGAACTCGTCGAGTGGTGCCGCACCGAGCTGGCTCCCCATCAGATGCCGCGCACCTTCGAACGCGTTGACCGCATCCCGCGGTCGGCCACCGGAAAGGCGCTGGGAGCACGGCCGGCACGGGACTCCGGATGAGAGCCGCGGGGACGCCCCGGGCGGCGCAGCCGCCCCCTGGCCGGCTGGGCCCGTTCGCCCGGATGCTCGTGACCAGCGACGGAACCGTCACCACCCTGCTGGAGGAACTGGCCGGCGAAACGATCCGACTCGCGGACCTGCAGCACGGCGGTCCCGCGCCCGCCGGGGCCCTGGCCGCCCTGACGGACGGCATCGGCTGCGGCCCCGTCCTGAACCGGTGCACGCTGCTGGTCGGCGCCGTCTCCGGCACGACCCTGGTGCGCGCACGGTCCGTACTCGCGGCCGAGGCGCTGCCCTGGCCGGTCCACCAGGACCTCACCACGACCGCCGAGCCGATCGGCCGGGTCCTGCGACGGCGGCGGGTCGAGACCTTCCGCGAACTCCTCTTCAGCCGCGCGCTGTTCGCCGGCGAGGAGCCCGACCCGCTGGACGGCGCGGCGGACGCGGCGCCGCCCCGCGGACCGGACCAGGCGGTGACCGGCGCCCTGCGCATCTACCGGGTGTTCATCGGCGGCCGCCCCGCGATGGTCGTGGGCGAGGTCTTCACCACCGCCTGCCTGCGACTGGGCGACGCTCCGGGCCCGGACGAGCCCCGGTCCATGACCATCACGTGAAGCGCCGCACCCGCCCGGGCGGCCCCCGCGCTGCCCGGCACCCGTCCCGGCCGTCTCCTCCCCAGACAGGAACCGACGAACCGCATGTGCACCCCATTCACCGCGAGGCAGCGGTGATCGCCGCGATCCGACGCCGGCAGGAGCTCGTCCTCTTCGCCTTCCTCACCCGGACCGACCTCCGCCTGGGCATCGCCTGGTGGTGCCTGATCGCCGGTCGCGGCGCGCTGCCGGCGGTCCTCACGGTCCTGACCGGCGGGCTGGTCGGGGCACTCGACGCCGACCGGTCGTACGTGGGCCCGCTGGTGGCGGTCGGCGTCGCGTTCGTGCTCATCCAGTTGCTCGCTCCGGTGCACGCCCAGGTGAGCAGCAGCCTCGGCGAACGACTCTCCGATCGCTTGCAGGACGTCTTGGCACGCGCCTCGACCGAGCCACCCGCCCTCGCCCACCTGGAGTCCCGGGAGCTCGCCGAACGCCTCGCGCTCGCCAAGGACTTCGACCAAGGGATGTCCGGCCCTCCGATGACCATCGCGATCGGGTTGATCTCCGGCGGCCTGGTCGAGGCGGCCGCCGGGCTGGCGCAGGCGGTGGTCCTGCTCGACTACAGCTGGTGGGCCGCCCTGCTGCTGACCGGCGCCTGGCTGTCGACGCACTGGTTGCTGCGGGAGAGCGGTTCCTGGGACCGGACCGAGGCCGAGGTGCTCGCGGCGCAACGCGACGCGGACTACTCCTACCGCCTCGCGGTGGCCGCGCCGGCCGCCAAGGAACTGCGGATCTTCGGCCTGAGCGAGTGGACCGTGGCCCGGTTCACCGCGGAGCGCCGCAAGCTCGGCGAGCTGCGGTGGCAGGCGACCCGGCTGCGGCGCAGGCCGCTGCGCTGGGCGGTGCTCGTCCTCTTGGCTGCCAATGGGCTGATGTTCTGGTCACTGGCCCAGCAGGCGGCCGCCGGCGGGTTGTCCGTCGGCCGGGCTGCGATGTTCGCCCAGGCCGCCCTCGGGGTCTCCGCCGTGGCCTTCGGCGGCATCAACTGGGCCCTGCCGCCCACCGCCGAGTCGGTCGCCACCGCCCTGGCCCTGCGGGATTCCATGGGAGACGCCGGCCGACTGCCGTCGGGCACGCGCCCGGCGGACGGCCTGCCCGCCTCCCGGATCCGGCTGCGCGGGGTCAAGTTCCGCTACCCCGGCAGCGCGGGCCCGGTCCTCGACGGGGTCGACCTGACCATCGAAGCGGGGACCTCACTCGCCGTGGTCGGCGTCAACGGGGCGGGCAAGACCACGCTGGCGAAGCTGCTCTGCCGGCTCCACGACCCCACGGACGGCGCCATCGAGGTGGACGGCACCGATCTGCGTGAGTTCGACCTGGAGGCCTGGCGCGGGCAAGTCGCGGCGGTGTTCCAGGACTTCCTCCGCTACCACCTGCCACTGCGGGACAACGTCGCTCCGAACGGAGCGAGTGACGAGGTCATCGAGGCCGCCCTGCGGGAGGCCGGCGGGGTCGGGCTCGCGCCGCTCGACACCGTCCTCGCCCGCGAGTACGAGGGGGGCACCGACTTGTCGGGCGGCCAGTGGCAGCGCGTGGCCATCGCCCGGGCGCTGGCCGCGGTGCGGTCCGGGGCCGGTCTGGTGATCCTGGACGAGCCCACCGCGCAACTCGACGTGCGCGCCGAGGCCGAGATCTTCGGGCGCCTCCTGCGTGCCACCCGCGGTGTGACGACCCTGCTGATCTCGCACAGGTTCTCCACCGTGCGCCAGGCCGACCGGATCTGCGTGCTCGAGCAGGGCCGGATCGTCGAACTCGGCACCCACGCCGAACTGATGGCCGCGCGCGGCCGCTATCACGACCTCTACACCCTCCAGGCCTCCCGGTTCGACGAGTCGACGGCGACCGGTGCCGAGCCGGAGGACGACTTGGCGCTGGCGGCACGGTCGGCCGGGTCCGCTCAGGACGACCGCGCAGAGGAGGGCCGGCCGTGACCACCGACGAACTCGATCCGCTCCCCGGAGCATGGCGATCCCTGGGACGCTCCCTGCGCATGGGCTGGCGCTCCAGTCCGGCGATGATCGCCGCGGCCTTCTGCGCCGAGGTGCTCAGCGCCGTGCCGGACGCGATGTTCGCCTGGGGGCTCACCGCATTCGCCACTGCGGTGATCGCCGAAAATGATACCGGGATCGCTGCCAGTTCGGGGATCCTCGCGGCGATGGCGGCGGGGAACTGGCTGCTGCAGACGGTGAGCGCCCGGGTGAACCAGCGCTTCGCGGACCGGGCCGCCGTGGTCGTCGAGTCGCACATCGCCGGGTTGCAGGCGGGCGTGGCCACCATCGAGCACCACGAACGGCCCGCCCAGCTCGACCGCATGTCCGTGCTGCGCGACCACGCCTCGGCGCTGAGCGACCTGTACCGGCACCTGTTCACCCTCATCGGTGTCCTCCTCAGGGCGGCAATCACCCTCGGCCTGCTGGCCTCGGTGAACCCCCTCCTGGTACTGCTCGGGCTCTTCCCGCTGCCGACGGTCCTCGTCTCGGGCCGCCGCGCCGCGGTGGAGAAGCGGGTGGAGGAGGCCGGCGCACGGCACGACCGGCTCGCCCGCCACCTGTTCCTGCTGGCCACCTCCGCGGCGGCGGGGAAGGAACTGCGGGTCGCCCGCACCGGTCCGCTCGTCCGGCGCCTGCGGCACCGGGCGTGGGAGCAGCGCCACCGGCCGCTCGCCCGGGCCCGCTGGATCAGCACGGCGTGGCAGACCGGCGCGCAGGCCCTGTTCGGGGCGGCGTTCATCGCAGCCGTGGCCTACACCACGGCGCACTCCGCGAACCGCACGGGTGCCGTGCTGCTCGTCCTCGCCGCGGGCAGCCGGCTCTCCGGCTACATCGGCCAGACGATCACTCAGATCCACTTCTTCCAGACCATCTGGCTGGACTGCTCGCGCAAGCTGGCCTGGCTGGAGGACTACGCCGCGAAGCGCCTGGTGGCAGCCGACCGGTCCGCGCCGGAGCGCCTCTCCGAGGGCATCCGGCTCGACGCGGTCAGTTTCGCCTACCCGGGGACGGACCGCCTGATCCTCGACGAGGTCAGTCTCCTGCTCCCGGCCGGAGCAGTGGTCGCCGTCGTGGGTGAGAACGGCGCGGGCAAGTCGAGCCTGGTGAAACTGCTGTGCGGCCTGTACACACCCACCTCCGGGCGCGTCACACTGGACGGTCAGGACCTCGCGCGCACCGACCCGGTGTCATGGCGCCGCCGGGTGACCGGGACCTTCCAGGACTTCTTCGTGTTCGAGTTCCGACTGCGGCTCTCGGTCGGGATAGGCGACCTGCCGCGTGCGGACGATCCGGACGCCATCGGCACGGCGCTGGAGAAGGCCGGGGCGAGCGACATCGTGCGGGCGCTGCCCGAAGGAGTGCACACCCAGCTGGGCGCCGGCTGGCCGCAGGGAGTGGACCTCTCGCACGGCCAGTGGCAGCGCGTCGCCCTCGCCCGGGGGTTCATGCGCGATCAGCCGCTCCTCACCGTCCTGGACGAACCGACGTCCGCGGTCGACGCCGAGACCGAGCACGCGCTCTTCGACCGCTACACCATGCACGCTCGCGCCGGAACCCGCTCCGGTACGGGCGGAGTGACCCTGCTGGTGTCGCACCGCTTCTCCACGGTCCGGGCAGCCGACCTCATCCTGGTGCTGAACGGCGCCCGCGCCACGGAGTTCGGCACGCACGACGAACTGATCGCGCTGGGTGGGCACTACGCACAGCTGTACGGGATCCAGGCGGAGGCCTACCGCACCGGCCTGCGATAGGCGGGACCGGCACCAACGAGAACGGGAAGATCTCATGACGGCCATACTGGGGCCCGCGACGAGGACGAGCGACCGCCCACCGGTCCTGCTGTTGTGCGGAGGCCTCGGCCTGCGCCAGCGCACCCACGACGACCACACCCCGAAACCGCTGCGCCCCTTGCCGGACGGACGCACCCTCCTGCTCCACGTCATCGACTACTACCGGGCCTTCGGCCTGAGCGAGTTCGTGCTCTGCGTGGGGTACGGCTCGGACGCGGTCTGCCGCGCCCTCCTCACCGAGTTCGGTGTCCCCGCGCAGGCGGTGGAGTCGGGGCCGGGCTGGACGCGGTTCAGCAGCACCGTCCAGGTGACGCTGGTCGACAGCGGCCCGCTGGCGGAGAAGTCCCGGCGCCTGCGGGACGCGCGATCCCACATCGGTGAGCGCTCCTTCTTCCTGGGGTACGCCGACGTCCTCTCCGACTTCGACTTGGGCACGCTGCTCACCGTGCAGCGAAGCACCCGTGCCATGGTCGTGATGGCCGCGACCCGGGTCAGGGCACGCTACGGCGAGCTGACCGTCGGACCGGACTCGATGGTCACCTCCTTCGAGGAGAAGCCCCTGCGCCCCGAACTGATCTCCGCCGGCTACTTCCTGTGCACCCCGGCCGTCTTCGAGGAGCTGGCCGAACCGTGCGGGGAGCTCGAGGACGCCGTCCTGCCCCGGTTGGCCGCCAACGGCCAGGTCCGGGCGGTCATCCACGAGGGCCGTTGGCACCCCCTCGACACCTACAAGGACTTCACCGAGGTCGAGGACCTCATCGTGCGAGAGGACTTCCCGTGGCCGACTCCCAACTGAACGGATCCTGGCGCGACCGCCGGATCCTGATCACGGGTCACAGCGGATTCGTCGGCTCCTGGCTTGCCCTGACGCTGCGTCGACTCGGGGCCGAGGTCGAGGGGATCGCCCTCAGCGCCGACTCGGCGACCCGCGCGCGCGACGGCTGGCTGGCACGTCACGGCGTCACGAGCCACGTCGCGGACATCCGGGACTACGACGCCGTGCACCGGGTGATGAGCGGCGCCCCCTACGACTGCGTCTTCCACCTGGCGGCCCAACCCCTGGTCCGGGCCGGGTTGGAGGATCCGCGGACCACGCTGAGCACCAACATCGGCGGATCCGTCAACGTACTGGAAGCCGCCCGCCACGCCCGGCCCGGCGTGCTCGTCCACGTGACCTCGGACAAGTGCTACCGCAACTTCGGATGGCCCTGGCCCTACCGGGAGACCGACGAGATCGGCGGAGGCTGTCCCTACAGCGTCTCCAAGGCGGCGGCGGAGATCGTCTTCGAGGGGTACACGGCGCTCTTCGACCGCCAGGGGCCCCGTGCCGCCTCCGTGCGGTTCGGCAACGTGATCGGCGGTGGCGACCACGCCGCGCACCGGCTGGTGCCCGACACGATCGCGGCCCTGGCCGCCGAGGCGCCGATCGAGCTGCGCAACGCGTCCGGCGTGCGGCCCTGGCAGCACGTCCTCGACGTCACAGCTGGTCTGCTGCGCCTCGCCGACGCGCTCGCCGCCGACCGGGTGCCCGCCGGCCGCGTGTTCAACTTCGCCCCTCCCGGCGATGGTGCCACCGTCCGGGAACTCGTCGCCGCGCTCGCCGCCCACTGGGCGCGCACCGGGCAGCGGGCCACCGAGCCGCCCGGCCCCGCCTTCCTGACCCGACCCGATCCCGGGTTCACCGAGGAAACGGTGCTCCGCCTGGACGGTCGCCGAGCCGCGGCCGAACTCGGGTGGGAGCACCGCCTCGGTCTGGACGAGGCCGCGGCAGCGATCGTCGAATGGCACCGCATGGTCGAACGCGGCGCGGGCCCCGACCTGGCCACTCTCGCCCAGATCGACCGGTACCTCGCACACGCCCAAGACCTGGCCGACCCCGCCGGAGGCAACCAGCCATGAGTCCCGCACGCCGCGTCTTCGTCTTCTCCCGCGAGTACCCACCGCTCACCGTCGGCGGGACCAGTACGGTGGCCAGGAGCCTGGCGAAGGGCCTGGCCGCCGAGGGGTGGCAGGTCCACGTCGTCACGTGCCACACCGGAACCGGCGACATCCACGAACGCGTGGACGGCGTGCGGGTACTGCGGACCGGCACCGGGGTCCTCTACAACAGCGAGACGGGTCTGCGGGACCAGAGTCTGCGGACCCACCACCGCATCCTCGCGGCCGCCAAGGGGCTCGTCAGCGAGGTTGGCCCGCCGGACCTGGTCGCCCTGCCCGACCTGTTCTGCTATCCGGAGGCCGGACTCCTGGCCCGCGAGCACTCCGTACCGTTGGTCAACGTCCTGCTCCAGGACTTCGAGGCGATCACGCCCTATGACCGTGACGGCCACCGGGTGACGAACGGAACAACCGCCGATCGCGCAGACCTGCTCGCGATCGAGGCGAAGGCCCTGCGCAACAGCGACCACACGGTCTTCATCAGCCACGCCCTGCGCGATGCCATCACCACCCGCTACGGGGCGGACAGCGCCACCCAGTCGGTGGTCCACCTCGGAGTCGACCCGGCCGAGATCACCGCCGTCGAGGCCGACCCGGGCCGGTTCGAGCGGCGTGCCGCCCTCCGGAGCACTGTCACTCCCGCCGCGCCGCTCCTGGTGGCCTGCGGCCGGCTGGTTCCCGTGAAGGGCTTCGATGTGCTGCTGACAGCACTGGCCCGCCTGGGGCCCGTTCACCGGCCGGGCTCGGATCCCGCCCTCGTGCAGCTCGCAGTGGTCGGCGTCGGTCCTGAAGAGGAGCATCTGCGGCAACGGGCCGCGGAGCTCGGCCTGACCGAGCAGGTCGCCTTCCTCGGCGACATCAGGCGTGAGGAGGCCCTCGGCTGGATGTCGGTGGCCGACGTCGCGGTCGTTCCCAGCCTCTGGGAGTCGTTCTGCTACGTGTGCGCCGAGATGATGGCCTTCGGCCGGCCGGTGGTGGCCAGCAGCGTGGACTCCCTCCGCGAACTGATGCCGGACGACTCGGTTGGTTACCCCGTGTCGGTCGAAGGTCCGTCAGGAAACAGGCGACTCAACCCGGACAAACTTGCGGGCAGGCTCCGTCTCGCCTTGGAGGACCCGGTGGGAGCCGCGGCGCGCGGCGCTCTGGCCCGCGAGCGGATGATGGAGCACTTCACCAACGACCGCTTCGGCCGGGAGATGTCATCACTGGGGCTGCGGCTCATCACAGAAGGCAACTCCTGAGCAGAAGAGCGGTCCGTACCCAACCTTGCTCCAGTCCCCGGCTGACGGCGCGCCCGTGTGCGCAGCCGTCAGACCGGGCCCGGCTCCGGCTGCGCCGATGCCCTTCCGACCCCCGTGCCCGACCCGCTCGACCGGATGCCCACGGTGCACGCTGAGGTACTGGTGCCTCGACCCGCCGTACCGACTGTCGGCCGGCGCCACGACGGTACAGCGGTCCGCCCGCCACGCCTGCGCCCGCCCGCAACCAGCTCAGGAAAGCACGAAAGGCCTCCTCGCGCACGGGAGTTCGAGGGCCACTTCCCGATGACCGGGCCGACCAGAGCACGGCCGCCTGCGAGGTTCGGGGGCGACTCCCCTGGCACCCGACGCTCGCGCTCGGTCTGCGCTACGCCGCAGGCTGGCGGATCGACTATCTGATGGCAAGTCAGAATCTCGCCTGCACCTGCACCCGCGCCTACGTCGAACGCCCCGCCTCCCGCGCCGAACGCTGGTCGGACCACGCACCGGTCACGGCGCACTTCGACCACGAGGCCTGAGCCGGCGTAGTCGGCCCGGGCACCGGAGCGCCCGGGCCTGGATCCCTGGTGGAGCACGCGGGCCTCAGAGCCCCGAATCACGGCAGCCGCTGACACGCTGCCATTAGCCGAGGCACTCCGGAGGCCCAGGGTGCCTCGGCATTGCTACCCATATGGAGCGCCGGCTGGTTGTTATGGCCTCATCACCAGCCGGCTCGTTGCGTTGGAGAAGGCTGACTGCACGAAGGTATTCCAGGAGAAGATCTCCACCCGCGTTCACCGGCGCTCCGAGATGGACGCCGCGCTCGCGCCGGCCAACGCCATCAAGGAGACCGCCTTCGACCAGGTCGGTCGTCCTCGCCGTGCACGAGATGAAGCGGCTGGCGCGCAACGCGGCCGAGCTGATGCAGTCGTCGTCGGTCTGGCTGCTGACCGACCCGCTGCCGGCCGTGATCTGCTGCTCGTCCTCGCCCTGGATTGACTCGGTTTCAGGATTCGGAAGGTCGGACGACGACGACCGGACAGTGGGCGTGCTGGACGCAGTTGTGGCTGGTGGAGCCGAGCCGGGTGTCGGGAAGGCCGCCATGACCGTGGCTTCCGACAACGAGCAGGTCCGCGCTGCGGGACCGTTCCACCAGCACCTCGGCGGCCTTGCCGGGCAGGGCGCTCTGACGCACCTGCACCGGGGGTGCGTCCTGGAGAGCGTCGGCCACGGTCGCGGCGAGCGTCTTCCTGGCGGTCGCGTCCTGGTGGGGGTCCTTCGCGTGCAGCATCCAGTCGTACACGGTCGTGGGGTGCCAGCAGGCTATGGCGTCCACGGCGGCGCCGGTAAGGTCCGCCTGGCGGATCGCCCATCGCAGGGCCTGGTTCGATGAGGGGGAACCGTCGACGCCGACGACGATCCGGCGTTCTGGACCAGTGCGCTCGTTCATTTTGTCCCACCAGCCTTCAGCGCTCAAGGCTCCCCCTGCCAGCCGCCAACCGGCTGGCACGGACCGAACCTGGCCGTCTACCCGTTGCTTCCAGTATCCGGCGGCCGTGCAGCAGTCCCCAGTCGATCCTGCGGCCCGCCGTGACGGCGGCCGCCACCACCGGGAAGCCCCAGGTGCCCCACCCAGCCCGACCACCAGAGCCCGGCCCCGGCCAGGCCGGCCACCCTGCACGAACTGCGCACCGCGCTCCCCCGGTACGGCCTGCCCGGCGACTGCGAGTAGTTCGAGCAGGCCCTGGGCGCCGCCCTGGGCGCCTCCCCGATTGGCGACCTCGCCGCCGTCTCCGAGGTGATCGCCACCTACCACCACCGCCTGCCCCGGCGGCCACCGCGCGTGAGCAACCGGGGGCCCACGGCGAGCGCCGGACTCTATTGGTCCCGCACCTTCCGCGCCCCTTTTGCTTACATACCCTGCGGACAAGTCGTCCGCCGCGGCGCACAGCTGGGTGTGAAAGTTCTCCAGCTCCTGCTGGGTGCTCTTCAGCTGCTGCTCCCAGGTCGCGATGTTGGCCTTCGCCGCGCCCGCCGCATCCCGCGTCCAACCGGAGCCGTTGACATGCGCCTGGACGTCGGCCACCCAGTCGTTGGCATGCTGCGCGAAGTTCTCCGCGATCGTCTTCCAGGTCCCGGCGAGCGCGTACAGCCCGGTACAAACCCTTGATGGTGTCATTGTCTACGCTGTCCTGCCCCGGCGCCGCGTCCGGGCGCCGGAGCCGACGGCGCCGGCTGACGGATGCTGGCGTTCATGGATGACGAGGCGCTGCTGCGGGGCCGGGTGTACGGAGCCGACCACGACGATCCCGGTCCGGGGCCGCAGCCCGGCCACGACTACCGGGAGCTGTGCGGAGGCCCGCTCGACGGCCTTCTCCTGGAGGGCACCGGCTGGAGCGAGAAGGAACTGGCCGGCGGGGCGGCGCTGCTGACGGAGATCGGCCGGTACGGCCCGGGCGGGCGCGCCCGCTACAAGCCACGCCAGGGGGATCCGCGCCGGTTCGACTGGGCCGGCGACACCCCGTGACGAGGCGCCCATGACCATACCCGGGCGGGGCCGGCGGCCGTCCTGTCGACCGGTTGAGGGGAGGCCCTGCGGTCGGCCAAGGCGGCGTAGAGGGTCTTGCAAGGCCATGGCTTGGTGCCGGTGTTCTCGACAGGTTGAAGTTGAACGAATGCCACCTCGGCAATGCGACTGCCACTTGTGAACTCGTGAAAGGCCAGCGTTGGCGTGCCTGGCAAGCTGCCGTACCCCGGCGACTACCTCGTTCGGGTGGCAGCGCGTCAGGCCGACTTGCACCAGGGGCCGCCGCGGGCCGGGCGTGCGACGGTGGGGGCGTGGAATGCGAGGACTGGGTGTGGACATGAACGAACCGGCTATCGACTACTGGGCGGTGTTCCAGGCGCTGCCGGGAATGGTGGCGCTGCTGACGCCGGAGCTGGTGTACGTGAATGCCAACGCGGACTACTTGCGCAACTCCGGCCGCACCCGCGAGGACCTGGTCGGCCGCTATCTCTTCGACGTGTTCCCGAACAATCCGAATGATCCCGCCGCCACGGGAGCCCGCAATCTCGAAGCGTCCCTGCGCCGGGTCATCGCCACTGGGGAGCGCGACACGATGGCATTGCAGCGCTACGACGTGGAGTCGCTGCAACGCCCGGGCGAGTGGGAGCAGCGGTACTGGAGTCCGATCAATGCCCCGGTGCTGGACGCCGAGGGCCGGGTCGTGCTGCTGGTGCACCGGGTGGAGGAGGTCACCGAGCTGCTCCGCGCCCGCGGCCGGGCGGCGGGGGATCGTGCCTGGGTGCTGGAGGCGGAGCTGTACACCCGCTCCCGGGAACTGCAGGAGGTGAATGAGCGGCTACGGCAGGCCCACGCCCGCGAACGGGAGGTCGCACTCGCACTCCAGGACGCGATGCTGCCCGTCCCCCGCCTGGCCGATCACCACCGGACCGCGGTGCGCTACCAGCCGGCCGTCGGCGCGCTGAACGTGTGCGGGGACTGGTATGACCTCGTCGAGCTCCCCGGCGAGCGATTGGCGGTGGCCGTGGGCGATGTCGTGGGCCACGGTCTGGCCGCTGCCGGCGTCATGGGCCAGCTGCGCAGCGCGCTCAGCGCCGCCTCCCGTGTTTCGGCCGGACCTGCCCAGGCTCTGGAGGCGCTGGGCCTGTACGCCCGATCGGTCAACGGCGCCGAGTCGACCACCGCGGTGTCCGTGCACATCGACTGGTCCGCCCTTTCCCTCACTTACAGCAGCGCCGGCCATCCCCCGCCGGCCTTGCTGCGCGAGGGTGGCGCGGTGGCGTTTCTGGACCAGGCCACCGACCCACCTCTGGGCGCCCGGCCCGAGCACGCGTCGCGGCCCCAGGCACGGCAGGAATTCGCCAGCGGGGACACCCTCGTTCTCTACACCGACGGTCTGATCGAACGCCGTCGTGAAGACATCGATGTCGGCCTGGCCCGCCTCGCCCACTCCCTGGCCGCCCACCGCGCGCTAGCACCCGAGCAGCTGGCCGACGCGCTCCTGCACGACCTGCTCCCCGTCGCCGGCGCCACGGACGACACCGCCTTGGTCGTCATTCGCCTATAGCCGCTCCTGAGCGGCCGGTGACCGCCACAGCGGCACGTGTGACGTGTTGACGTGTGACGTGCGCTGCCTGACAGGGGACTTGAGACCCCGCCGGCAATATCGGCTACGCCGTGTATCGCCCGGGTCTGTGAGGGCCGTGACACGGGCCCGGAGGGCCTGCGGGCTCGGCGATTGTCGAGGCCGGCGTCCAGATCAAGAACGCGCAGACCCCGACCGTGCAGCAACCTCCCCGCAGCCCGTGCCAAGCCGTACGGGTCCAGGCGACCGCGGACGGCCAGGGCAACGAGGAGTCCGACCTGCGGGACGGCTCAGCCCAGGAACCGGACCAGGTCGATCAGCCCGTCCCGCACCCGGTACCCGACCAACACCCGGATCGGCTGCTCAGCCACCCCGTGGGCGATCTCGTGGTCAACGACCCAGTCGCCCTCGGCCAGCCGTCCGACGATCTCGGCCCGGCACCGCCCGGCCGCGAACATCCCCGCGTAGCTCTCACGCAGCGCCTCGCGGCCGCTCATCGACGAACCGTCACGGCGCTCGATCGTCACCTCGGGTGCGTACGTGGCCAGGAAGGCCGTCAGGTCGTGCGCGTTGTAAGCGGACAGCTGGCGGTCCACCACCGCGGTCTTCTCGTTCATGCCGGGCTCGCCGCGCGTTGCGCTTCGACGGGCAGCAGCCCGCGCTCGCCGAAGACCTTCTTCGCCACGAACGTCGCGTTCAGGGCCTTGGGGAAGCCGCAGTACACCGCCGAGTGCAGCAGGGCCTCGACGATCTCCGTCGGCTTCAGCCCCACGTTGAGCGCCGCGTTGACGTGCACCTCCAGCTGGGGCTCGCACCCGCCGAGCGCCGTCAGCATGCCCAGTGTGACCAACTGGCGGTCCCGCGGCGCCAGGCCCGGTCGGCTGTAGATCTCCCCGAAGCCCCACGCCACCACCTGGTGGCCCAGCTCCGGCGAGATGTCCGCGAGCGAGCCGATGACCTTCTCAGCGGCCTCGCCGTCCACCGCACCGAGCACTCTCGAACCCCGCTCGAAGCGGTCCTGGCGAGTCTCCGCTCCCATGTCCCCGACGGTCATTCCGTACTCCGTTCCACCTGCTCGATCGAGACGTGCTCCGACGCCCCGTCAGATCCCCGACACATCCGCCGCCGACCAGGCAACTCCTGCCCGGTGCAAGATCACCATAGGAGTTGGAGCGCACTCTAAGGCAAGCCGCCGCGATGACGGCCGACCTGGCAGCTCGGTGACCTCTTGGTCCGGCAGACGCGGAGTCGCCTGGAATGCTGCCAGGCGAACGCCCCCTCGACCGCCGCGCGTCCGGCCCGGTCCGAGGCCGTGGGCGACGCCGCATCAGGCCCGATGGCGGGAACTCAACTCGGTTGGTCTGGCCGCTCGATGACGCGGGTCATCGTGAAGACAACCCGGGTTGAGCCGCGACCGTGCGGGACCGGTGCAAGTACGGTGGCCGCATGACGCTACTCGCCGCCGGTAGGCACTGCCACAACGTCCTCAACCCGCTGCACTCGATGATCTACTTCGCACCGGAGGCCGAGGCGGAGTTCACCGCGCTGGGCCTCGCCCCGGGCACGATGAGCTATTTCGCCGGACGGGCGGCCGCGATGGGCCGGGTCGGGCCCGGAGTGGTCGCGGGCACCTTCTACAACTACAACAAGGCGCTGATCTCCCGTCACGTCCCCGCGCTCTGGGAGATCGCCGCTCCCGAAGCCGTGCTGGCGGCCAGGCTGCGCGCCGTGGCGGCAGCCCAACAGCGAACCCTGGGCGCGGAGTTGCTGGCGTCGGCGGAGCTGGCCGAGGCAGCCGAGCTGGCGCTGCGGGCTGCCGAGGGGTGCACCGCTCCGGGGCGGCCGCTGTACGCGGCGCACGCGGACCAGCCGGTCCCCGATGAGCCTGCCCCGGCGCTGTGGCACGCGGCCACCCTGCTGCGCGAGCACCGGGGCGACGGGCACCTGGCCGCGCTGCTGGACGCCGAGCTGGACGGGCTGGAGGCGTTGATCAGCCACACTGCCACCGGGAAGGGATTCCTGCCCGAGGCGGCGCGGGCCACCCGCGGCTGGAGCGAGGACGAGTGGGCCGGCGGCGAAGAGCGGCTGCGCTCCCGGGGACTGCTGGACGGCGCGGGCCGGCTGACCGAGGCCGGCGAGCAGCTGCGCCAGCAGATCGAGGATCGCACCGACCGCCTGGCCGCGTCCCCTTACCGCGCCCTCGGCGAGGACGGCGTGGCCCGGCTTACCGAGCTCGCGGGCAAGCTGACGGCGGTGAGCCTGGCCAACGGGGCCTTCCCCGCGGGCGTCTTCGCCGCCGGCGCCGGGCGCGCACCGGCACCGGCAACGGAGTGACTGTGCACGGAGCCTGACGAGTCACGCCATCCCCTGGCCGACGGTGGTGTGTCGAGCAGCTCAAGAAGCATGCCCTCCTGGAGACCGTCTACCGCCCCACCCAGGTCGTACCCCGGTCCGAGCTGATCCCAGCACTGGCCGAACTCACCTGTCAGCACAACGAATCCCCCTTTGGCACATGGGACGGCCGGGCGGGACGGCTGAAGCCGACCGACCGGTCGGACGTACCATTGCACATGTCATGCCCCTGGCGCGAGATCATGGTCATGGCGAATCCTCGCCGCCGTGATCCTGCGCGACCCTGGCGCCATGTCACACCTGCCCCGAGGGCGGTGCACTGGCGAGCGAAACGCGGCCGCCAGAGCACCCCCATGGCATTCATGCTCGATGCGCGCGCTTGCGGGCGGCAGCGTCCAGCCGCTGAGCAAGCGAGCCGACTTGGCGTCATCACGTGGTTGTGGCCTGGCTGATCGAAGACTGATGACCTGTCACCCGGGGCGGAATTCGTGATTCCAGGGGCTTGACCAAGTGGCTTGACGTGTCACTAACATGATCCGCATCAGCACGCCGAAGGCTCTCGACCCAGTGCCCTTCGGTCTGCACATCAGGGCTGCAGGCGGGCAGCCAACCCATCACAGGTGCCGAGCCGGTGCCATTTGCCATGCATCCCGGGGGAATGGTCATGAAGAAGTCGTACACAGACTGATTTCGTAGCCTCGTCTGTCCACCACGGGGTGTCTCCGCAGAAGTGACGCAACCGTGCCGCGCCGGCGGCACAGCTGTCTGCCGACTCATGTCCTCCAGCGTTGGTTCCGCATGAGTCCCCGGCTGCACGGTGCCCGGCTGCTGCCGTACCGGCTCGTTCCACCTGTCCGTTCGAGAAGGAAGTGCTGCATGCACGGTTCTCCTCCCTCCCGTCGTCGGCGGAGGGTGACTATCGCGGTGGCCACGGGGCTGATGACCGTGGCGGGATGGCTCGGGGCGGCTGCTCCGGCCTTCGCCGACTCCACCGGCACGGTGACAGGCGGTCAGGAAAACTACTCGTACATCAACGAACGCGCCGCTCCACACCTGTCCGCGTCCCTCGTGGGGCAGGCGTCCCCCGGCAGCACGGTGAACATGAAGTGCCAGACCCAGGGCGACACCGTCGACAACGACTCCCGCTGGATCTGGTCGGGCTCCTTCTTCATCGCCGACGCCTTCATCTCGGAGAACACCGACTCCCTGCCCACCTGCGGCCAGTCCTCCCTGCCGATCACCATGCAGAAGCAGGTCCAGGACGAATGGTGCTGGGATGCCTCCGGCCTGACCATCGCCAACTACTGGAGCTACAACCAGTACAACCAGTACGACTTCTGCAATCTCGCCAACCAGTACAGCGGCATCAGCTGCAACGACCAACCCGCCACGCTCGACGACATGGCAGGCGCGCTGTGGGAGATGGGCTTCGCCAGCACCGGCAGGGACCTCAACCGCAGCGCCACCTTCGCGGAGACCGCCGACGAGATAGCCAACAGCCGCCCGTTCGCGGTTCGGATCGGCTGGACCTCGGGAGGCGGGCACATGAACGTCGTCTACGGGTACGACCCGTCCTCGAACATGATCGCCGTCGGCGACCCGTGGCCGTCCACCCAGACCTACACCTGGTGGGACTACAGCAGCTACGTCAGCAACAACTCGTTCACCTGGACCCACTCCCGGATCGGGATCCACAACTGAGGAAGGCCGCAGCCGCAATGCGAAACAACATCCGTACCGCTCGGCGAGCGGCCCGGCTGGCCGCGCTGGCCCTCGGCGCGGCAGCGCTCGTGGCCGTCGTGTCCCCGGCGGCCCAGGCCGACCAGGGGCAGGACGTCCCCGACCTGGCGGGGGCCCAGCAGGTACTGGCCTCCGACCACGTCCACAGCACCGTCTCCCAGTTCCTCGGCGCGATGGCCGCAGGCGGCGCCGGCGGTGCGCCCGCAGTACCCAGGGCGGCCGCATCCCCGGTCGCCGGGCAGTCGTTCAGCATGGACACCCCCGTCCCGCTCTACGAGCTCTCGCCCGACTTCGTCCGGGGAACGTCGTCGGCGACGCCGGGCAACACCGTGCACCTGGCGTTCCTGGCCAGCCCGGTGACCAGCAAGGACGGCCACCACGCCGATGTCCTGCTCAGCCACCGGACCGGCTCGTGGGCGCTGGCCGGAGTGCGCTCCCAGAGCGAGGACACCGGCTACGCCAAGCGGGCCACGCCGGGGACCACGGTCTTCACGGAGCCGCAGATCCACGCCTGGTACGTGCTCGCGGACGGCAAGGTCGAGCCGCTGAACCACGAGGCGCAGGACGGGCTCGCCGGCCGCCCGAGCATGCCGCTGGCCGAGTACCAGAAGCTGGTGCACCAGCGCTACGCCGACAAGCTGCCGGGCTCGGCCTATGACCAGAAGGGCCTGGCCGGCGGATACGGCCTCGCCTCCGCCCGGAAGGCTCAGCAGTCGGGGCCGTCCACGGCTGAGCTCGGCGCCTCCGGTGCCGCGGCGCTGGCGCTGGCCGGCGGCACCTTGACCCTGCGTCGGCGCCGCGCCCGGACGCAGGGGTAGATTCCGCGCGCGGACGCGGAGTCGGGATCCGTATGCGCCTGCGGCAGGGCACGTGGGGTTGCCCTGCCGCAGGTTGCTGCCCAGGCGCGCCCGACGCTGGGCGCGCGGCCAGTCGGCGAGGATCGCCAGAAGGGCGAACTCCTCGCTGCGGAGCATCAGTTCCGGACGGCCGTGGGGGGGGGGGGGGGGGGGGGGCCCCCCCCCCCCCGGGGGGGGGGGGGGGGGGGGGCCCCCGCGGGCGCGAAACAGGGGGGTGGTGTGTGTGGGTGTTTGTTGTT
>NZ_JARZAH010000046.1:0-59338 GCF_029892145.1 Kitasatospora sp. GP30 | reverse complement strand
GGGCCAGCGCACCCACCAGGGCGAGCGCCTGCAGCCACCCAGCAAGAGTGGAACTCATGTCAGAACTTCTCCGGGTGGATCAGCGCCACGACGAGGTAGCCGATGAGCGCGACTGCGATGACCAGACCTGCGATGTTCTCGCCACTCACAGCTTCTCCACCCCCTTGGCGATCAGAGCGAGGACGGCGAACACGAGGACCGTGAGGCCGACGAAGACGAGATCGAGCATGAGCTCCACCAGTTGCTTCAGGAACGTTGCCGTGGGCGGCCCCAGGGCTCCGCACGACGCCGGTGGGCTACCGGCTCCAGTAGCAAACCGTCTGTTTCACGCCCCCCAGCGGTTATTGACGCCCTCCATACGGGCGGCTCCGTCATGTTGACGGCCCCCATACGGCTCTTGACGCGCCCCATACGCCGCCGTGATCGCCCCGTTAGCGCGCCCGAAACGGGTGCGGCCCACCGACGGCAGCGCGACGCGGGCAGGCTCGCCGACGGCAGCACGACGCGACGCAGGCCCAGACAGCAGCACCACGCGACGCAGGCCCACCGACAGCAGCACGACGCGACGCAGGCCCACCGACAGCAGCGGGCCCCGGAGCGACGTTCGCTCCGGGGCCCGCTGCGCCGCTGCGGCGGTGTGTCAGGCGTGCTCGGGTGCCTCGATCGGCTCCCGGCGCTTGCCGATCTTGTTGTTCAGCGGCTCACCGCGGCGCACCGCGCCCGGACCGCGCCGGGCCGGGTGGTCCGCCTTCGGCGCGGAGGACAGCTGCCAGGGCACGCTGATCACCATCACGCCGGGGGTGAAGAGCAGCCGGCTCTTCAGCCACAGCGCCGACTGGTTGTGCAGGAAGTGCTCCCACCAGTGGCCGACCACGTACTCCGGGATGAAGACCGCGACCGCGTCCCGCGGGCTGGTGCGGCGCACCGAGCGGACGTAGGCGACGACGGGCTTGGTTATCTCGCGGTACGGCGAGTCCAGCACCTTGAGCGGCACCCGGACGTCGAACTCCTGCCACTGCTCCTTGAGTTCCTCGGTGTCCTCCTTCTCCACCGAGACCGTGACCGCCTCCAGGGTGTCCGGGCGGAACGCCTCGGCGTACCCCAGGGCCCGCAGGGTCGGCTTGTGGAGCTTGGAGACCAGCACGATGCCGTGCACCTTGGACGGGCGGACCGAGTCGGCCTGCGGATCGTCCACAGTCAGCTCGTCGGCGACCGAGTCGTAGTGCTTGCGGATGCCGCGCATCATCACGAAGAGCACGATCGCGGCAAGCACCGCCAGCCAGGCGCCCTCCATGAACTTGGTGGCCATCACGATCACGAAGACCAGGCCGGTGGTGCAGGCACCGAAGGCGTTGATCACCCGGGAGCGCTGGGCGCCGGCCCGCACCTTGGGGTCGGTCTCGGTGCTCAGCACCTCGTTCCAGTGCCGGACCATGCCGATCTGGGAGAGCGTGAAGGAGGTGAACACACCCAGGATGTAGAGGTGGATCAGGTTGTCCACATTGGCCTTGTAGAACCACAGCAGCAGGACGTTCACCACGGCCAGCGCGATGATGCCGTTGGAGAACGCCAGGCGGTCGCCGCGGGTGTGGAACTGCCGGGGCAGGTAGCGGTGCTGGGCCAGGATCGAGCCGAGCAGCGGGAACCCGTTGAAGGCGGTGTTGGCGGCCAGGATCAGCACCAGCGCGGTGGCGGCCTGGATGAAGTAGAAGAGCGGGCTGTGGTCGCCGCCGAAGATCGACGAGGCGAGCTGGGCGATCACGGTGGGCTGCGAGGCCGTGTGGCAGTCGCCCTGGAAGCCGACCAACTGGCAGGTGTCGTTGGTCTTGTGCACCTTGGCGACCAGCGCCAGCACGGTGATGCCGATGAACATCACCACGGCGGTGATGCCCATCCAGGACATCGTGGTGGCGGCGTTCTTGGACTTCGGGGCCCGGAAGGCCGGCACGCCGTTGGAGATCGCCTCGACACCGGTGAGCGCGGTGCAGCCGGAGGCGAAGGCCTTCAGACCCAGCATGATCAGCGCCACGCCGGCCAGCGTGCCGTTGTGGTCGGTCGGGATGATCGCGTACTTGGCGCTCTCGGCCACGGGGGCGTGCCCGAAGGCCATCTTGATGAAGCCGGTGGCCACCATCAGCAGGATGCCGAAGATGAACATGTAGGTCGGCGCGGCGAACGCCTTGCCGGATTCCCGCACCCCGCGCAGGTTCATCGCGGCCAGCAGCGCCACGAAGCTGCAGGCCATCACGACCCGGTAGTCACCGAGCCCGGGGAACGCCGAGATGATGTTGTCCACGCCGGAGGCGACCGACACCGCGACGGTCATCACGTAGTCGACCATCAGCGAGGCGGCCACCACCAGACCGGCCTTGGCGCCGAGGTTGCGCGTCACCACCTCGTAGGAGCCGCCGCCGCCGGGGTAGGCGTGCACCACCTGGCGGTAGGAGAGGACCACCACCGCCATCAGTGCCACGACGCCGAGGGCGACCCATGGCGTCAGGTAGAGGAACGCGGTGCCGCCGACGGTGAGCACCAGCAGGATCTCCTCGGTGGCGTAGGCCACCGAGGAGAGCGGGTCGGACGCGAAGATCGGCAGCGCCAGGCGCTTGGGGAGCAGGGTCTCGCCCAGCTCCTCGCTGCGCATGGCCTTGCCGATCACGAGGCGCTTGAGCGCCGAGGGCACATTGAACACATCCGGGAGCGTATGCGGCCTGGGCGTAAAGGCAATGGGCGATCCACAGCGCCCCAGACGCCGTCCGGCCTGGCCCGTCGGGAGAGTCTCCGCAGGCCAGGCCGGGTGCGAGTGGCTGAGAGCGGGCTCCACGGGGGACGTTAAGAGCCGGTGTTAAGAGCCCGTCAAAATACTCAGCTGTTATCTCACCTATACGCTAATCGTGACGTTTGGGCTCCGTTTTTGGGGCCAAAGCGCGCTGCGGGCCTTACAAGCTTAGGTATCCGGGGCTCTGCGCACCGCAGGCTCACATGTGCAGCCGCAGCCGGCAGACCACCGCGTCGGTGTGCCGGCGCAGCGCCCGGTCGATCAGCACCCCGCGCTGGTTCTGCAGCGCCCGCTGCCACAGCCGCACCGGCTCCACCTCGGCGATCAGCACCGTCACGCGCTCGGCGCTCAGCCCCTGCACGAAGCCGACCAGCGGCCGGCCGAGCCGCCGGTGCGCATCCGCCACCTCGACCAGCGGCACCCCCGGCCGCCACAGCTCCCAGTCCCGGCGCAACGCCTGGATGGCCTGCGTGTCCTCGGCGTCCGGGTCGGTGGGCACCACGGTGACCGCCAGCACCTCGTCACCCAGCGACATCGCGGCGGCCAGCGCCTCCCGGGTCAGCCGGGAGATCGAGTGGACCGGGACCACCACGGTGGAGCGCCGCCGGACCACCGGACCGGGGATCCGGCCCAGCTCCAACCGCTCGCCGATCCGGCCGTACGCCCGGTGCACCGCCTCGAAGACCAGCACCAGCACCGGCAGCGCGACCACCACGCCCCAGGCGCCCTCGGTGAACTTGGTGCCGGTCACCACCAGGGTGGCCACCCCGGTCAGCACCGCGCCGAAGCCGTTGAGCGCCGCCTTGCCGCGCCAACCGGCACCGCGCTCCAGCCGCCAGTGCCTGACCATGCCGACCTGGCAGATGGTGAAGCCGACGAAGACGCCGATCGAGAACAGCGGCACCAGGCTGTTCACATCGCCGCCGGAGGCCACCAGCAGCCCGGCCGAGACCAGCGCCAGGAAGAGCACGCCGTGCCGGTGCACCTGGTGGTCGGCGCGCAGCGCGAAGACGTGCGGCAGGTGGTTGTCCCGGGCCAGCAGCCGCATCAGCACCGGCAGCCCGCCGAACGAGGTGTTGGCGGCCAGCGCCAGCAGCACAACGGTGGCGAACTGCACCAGGTAGAACCCGAAGCCGTGCCCCAGCGAGGCGTCCGCCAGCTGCGCCAACAGCGTGACGCCGTCCACCGGCCGCAGGTGGAACCGGCCGATCAGCACCGCGAGACCGATCAGCATCACGCCGAGCAGCGCGCCCAGCGCGACCTCGGTGTGCTGGGCCCGCTTCGCCCGGGGAGCCCGGAAGCTCGGCACCGCGTTGGCCACCGCCTCCACCCCGGTGAGCGCCGAGCAGCCGGACGCGAAGGCCTTGAGCAGCAGCAGCGCGCCGACCCCGGTGGCGTTCTGGGCCACCACCGAGGCGTGGCCGGCCGCCGCCGCGGTGCTGGCCGGGTGGGAGCGGAACAGGCCGACCACGATGATCGCCATGATCGACAGCACGAAGACCGCGGTCGGCGCCATGAACCAGCGGGCCGACTCGGCGATCCCGCGCAGGTTCACCGCAGTCACCAGCACCAGCACGGCGAGGCAGAGCAGCACCCGGTGCGGATAGAACCCCGGGAAAGCCGAGGTCAGCGCCGCCACGCCGGCCGTCACACTGACCGCGACATTGAGGATGTAGTCGATCACCAGCGAGGCCGCGGCGGTCAGCGCGGTGCGCCGGCCCAGGTGGGTCTTGGCCACCGCGTAGGAGCCGCCGCCGTCCGGGAAGGCCGCGATCACCTGGCGGTAGGAGGCGGTGAGCACCGCGAGCAGCACCGCGATCGCGACGGTGACCGGAAGCGTGAAGCCCAGCCCGTAGCTGCCGGCCGCGGCCAGCACCAGGACGATCGACTCCGGTCCGTAGGCCACCGAGGCCATCGCGTCCAGCGAGAGGGCGGCGAGTCCGCCGAGCGCGGTCAGCTTGTCCCGGTCATGGCGCTTGTCCCGGTCACGGCGCTTGTCCTGCCCGCTTGGTGACGCGGCCTCGGGTTCAGGAGGATCGGTCGGCTCGGCGGCCTGGGCGGCCCGGGGAGTCAGTGGCATCGCGGTGGTCCTTAACGCTCGGTGCGCCGGGCTGGCGCTCGATGCATCGTCCCCGGGCGGCCGGCGCCGGGCCGGCGATCCATACGCGTTCGATACGCCATCAGAGGGATCCCTGACGCGCCGTTCACGCGAGGTGGATCCGTTTCGAGGCGGCGTGCGTCTGACCGGGGTCCAGGCTGTGGAACATGAGCGGGAAGGCAGGCGAGGTGGTCATGCGCAGAGGGATTCTGGCCGGTGTGGCGATACTTGGGGTAGCAGTGGCGGTCGCGGGGTGCGGGTCGGGCGCGACCAAGGCCACCACGCCGGGCGGCGCGATCAGCGTCTCCGCGTCCCCCAGCACGGCGGCACTCCGGCTGACGGACAGCGCCAACAACACCACCGTGCACGCCGCCGTCGGGCAGACGGTCGTGGTCGCCCTCGGCAGCAGCTACTGGTCCGAGGTCACCAGCTCGGCGCCGCAGCTCCTCCAGCGGGTCGCCCAGTCCCACCCGATGACCGGCACCAGCCCGTCGTTCTGCCCGCCCGGCGGCGGCTGCGGGGCGCAACCCAGCAGCTTCGTCGCCAAGGCCGCGGGCAGCGCCCAGCTGACGGCCGATCGGCACGTCTGCGGGGAGGCCATGGCCTGCAGCCCCGACCAGCGCACCTTCACGGTCACCGTGGAGATCACCGGCTGACGCCCCATCGGCCGGCCGGCCCGGCCCCGCCCGGGTGGTACGGCGCCAGCCGCTCCACCCGGATCCGGCGGCGCGGCAGCGTGCCCGGCAGCGCCGCGAGCAGCGCCGCCCCGGCCAGCAGCCCGATCCGGCCCAGCTCCACCCCGGCGCCCGCCCACACCACGGTGGCGAACCGGTGCACGGCGAACCCGTTGTAGAAGAGCCACCCCACCCCGCCGACCACGGGCGCCGCGGCCGGCCGGGCCAGGGCCCCGAGCAGCGCGCAGAGCGTCGCGAAGGCCCCCAGCGCGAACCAGCCGGCCCGCAACTCCCCCACCACGGCCAGCCCGGCGGCCAGCGCCGCCCCCGCGGGCACCGCGAGCGCGCCCGCCATCGACACCGCCAACCGGTCCACCACCGGGTGGAACAACCGCCCACCGGGCCGGACTTGATACAACCGCACGGCTCAGTACCCGACGTGCGCGAGCGCGAGCCGCCGGGTCAACCGGTCCAACTCCCGCTGCAGCTCGGGCCGTGGCACGGTGAGCACCGGGCAGCCCGCGCGCCGCTGGCAGTACCGCGCCACCGACGGCCACAGCCGCCGCCACCATCGGCGCCCGCCGGCCCCGATCACCAGCAGGTCGTCCGGCCGGTCCGCCGCCGCGACCAGCGCCGCCCCCGGCTCGCCCCGCACCGCCACGCAGCTCAGCCGCACCCCGACGCCACCGGTCGGAAACGCCTGCGCCATCGCCTCCCGCAACCGCTGCACCGCCGCGTCCCGGCAGGTGGACAGCAGCGGCGGGCAGGGCGCACGGCGGAAGCCGTACTCCCCGCCCGGCGGCGTCCACACCAGCACCACCAGCAGCTCCGCCTCGGCCTGCCGCGCCAGCCCCACCGCCCGGTGCAGCGCGGCCAGACTGCCGAGCGACCCGCTGACCCCCGCGACGATCCGCCCGCCCATCGCCCGCACCCCTTCGTCCGCCGGCTTCCTCCCCCACCCAACCGGACCCCGCACCCCGCACCCCCGCCCTTGACGCTTCCCTGACGCCCCCACCCGCCGTCCCAACGCACCCCTGACACCCAGCCAGGGCAAACAAAAGCGGCCTCCGATCCACTCAGTGGATCGGAGGCCGCTTCGCTACCCAGTGGTGGTAGGCCGCTGGCCGCGCTGTGCCGGCGGCGGGGTGCGCCCGACGCGCGGGGCACAGCATCGCCGTCCTGCTCCGCGTCCATGCGAAGTGCATCCACGGCGACGAGGACCACGCCAACCGGCTGATCACCGAACGGCTCCAGCGGCGGACCGCTCCCCCGCCGTTCGGAGCCGTCCGGCCGATCACGTGAAGGTGGAGGAAAAGGGCGGGCCGGAGGCCGCTGGCTCCTGGTAGAACATGGGCCGATGGGTATCCAGGAGCGTGACCGCAAGGTGCACCAACCGCTAAGGCGGGCTGGCCTCAAGGTGATCCCGAACGCTGTACCGGACGGCACGATGCCGTGTGTCTGCGGTTACGGTGCCGAGGACGTAGCCGACGGCTTCTTCCACCGGTACGACACCCCACGGCTGGTCGAGCGACTCAATGCGGACTGGTACGACCTCGCCGTCTCCTCGGGCCTTCTCGACCATCAGCGCGAGTTCCTCGTGCAGCTTCCACAGGGCACCCGTTCGCACCGGGCCGCTCTGCAGCACCTGCACAGTGGCAACGATGCGCCGGCGCTTTGGACCCGGGTCCGGCTCCTGGAGCGCTGGGACATCATGGGCCGGGGTGCGGGATCGGCGTTCCTCGGCGTTCATGCGGGCCACCCGGGCTTCGCCATGATGGCTCTGGACGGCAGCGTGTTCGTCTGTGCGTCGACGGGCGAGATCGGCGTCGATGTGCTCGCGGTGCGCCGCCCAGACCGCCCGGAGAACGTCCTGCGACGCCTGGAGTGGATCGCCCGTCATGACGATCCCTACAACCGCGAGCTCAAGCAGCGGGTCGCCGTCTGGCTCGCCGACCGTCCGGGGACCATTCCGGGTCGCTGACGACGTGCAAGGCCCTGGCTGATCCCCACTTGCTCGGCCGGACAGCTCCGAGCCGAGGGCGCGTGAGTTTGGTCCGCGCCTGGTCCGGAACTGCTGGTCAGGACTGGGATCAGCGCGAATCAAGGTGAGACGAACCACCCAGATCGACCATCCGGCGCAACCCGCCGTTCGAATACAAGAAAAAGGCCCCTGATCCGCGTTTCCGCAGATCAGGGGCCTTCTCTTTATCCTGTGGCTGGTGCAGGGTTCGAACCTGCGTAGCTTGCGCGACAGATTTACAGTCTGCTCCCTTTGGCCGCTCGGGCAACCAGCCAGGATGTTTGCCTCCCGGGGCTTGCCCCGTTCGACTGGGTAAACGATACCTGATGGCAGGGGGTGCTCCGCCACTCGGTTGGTCACGTGATGATCAAGGCCGGTGGGCGGGGTGGCGCTGGATAGGCTGTGGGCTCGTGAAGACCCCGCAGTGGCGGGGAAAGGCGCCGAGTCAAGGAGACGACGACAGATGGCCGACTCCAGTTTCGACATCGTCTCGAAGGTCGACAGGATGGAGGTCGACAACGCGATCAACCAGGCTGGCCGGGAGATCGCCACCCGCTACGACTTCAAGAACGTCGGGGCCTCCATCGCCTGGTCGGGCGAGAAGATCGAGCTGAAGGCAGACGGCGAGGAGCGGGTCAAGGCCATCCTCGACGTCTTCCAGAGCAAGCTGGTGGCACGCAAGGTCTCGCTCAAGGCGCTGGACGCGGGCGACCCGCAGCTGTCCGGCAAGGAGTACAAGATCTTCGCGACCATCAAGGAGGGCATCTCCCAGGAGAACGCCAAGAAGATCTCGAAGATCATCCGGGACGAGGGCCCCAAGGGCGTGAAGGCCCAGATCCAGGGCGAGGAGCTGCGCGTCTCCTCGAAGAGCCGGGACGACCTGCAGGCCGTGCAGGCGCTGCTCCGCGACAAGGACCTGGACTTCGCGGTGCAGTACGTGAACTACCGCTAGCCAACCGCTCCGACCTGCGGAAACGCTAGGCCCCTGAGCCGGGAGGGCAGATCGAAGGCGGCGCGCTGAGGAGACCCTCACTCGCCGCCTTCGTCCTGCCCTCCCGGCTCACCACGGGAGCTACGCGCCGCGCCGGACCTCGGCAAGGTGCGTCGGGGCGGCGCCGAGCCACCAGGCGGGGTCGGCACTGTGATCGGTGGTGCGACCGTCGCGGTGCACGTAGTGCCGCACGTCTCGCCCGGGGGCGCCGAACTCGCCGTCGAGGGCCCGCTCCAGCCACTCGGCGCCGAACCGGAATGCCTCGGCCGCCACGCCCCCGAGGGGGTGGAACTCGTCCTCGTAGACCCGCAGTTCCTTGGGGGCGCGAACCTTCTCGAAGTTCGCCAGCGCCTGGCCGAGGTCGGTGAGCTCGTCGAACTCGCCGATGCCGTACAGCACCGGGCAGGTGATCTCGGCGACCAGGTCGCCGAGCGGCATCCGCTGGGCCAGGTCCCGGTCGAAGGCGTCCTCGTCGGTGTACCCGGACATGTACATGTAGTTGTTCTTGAACGTCGGCTGGGCGCGCTCGAAGATGGTCGTGAAGTCGCCCGTGACCGCCTCGAAAGCGGCCAGCGCGGCCAGGCGGCGGTCTGTGGCAGCGGCCCGCGAGCCCCAGTAACCGCTCATCGAGATGCCGAACATGCCGATCCGGTCCGCGTCGACCTCCGGCAGCCCGGCCAAGTAGTCGAGGTAACGGCCGATCGCCCGCTCGTAGTTGGTCAGGTCGACGGTGAGTCCGCCGGATCGGCTCTCACCCTGGCCCGGTCCCTCGATGGACAGCGCGACCATCCCCCGAGAGGTGTAGTAGCGCTCGGCGGCCCAGATGTAGTCCTCCTTGATCATGTCCATCCCCGGGCCGAGGATGACGGCCGGCGCGTTCCGGACCTCGCCGGCCGGCAGGTGCAGGAGCGCGTGGATGCTCCCGCCCTCGAAGTCCAGCATCACCCGGCGGACCCGGTCGTCGCGCAGCGCACCCAGGCGGGCCACGCAGTGGTCGGCGCGTCCGCGCATGGCCGCCTTGCGGGGGTCGGCGGCATCGAAGATCGAGTACTGAGCGCGTCCCCACATCACCGCGGCCCGGAGGTAGAGGTCGGCGGCGGTCTGCGCGAATCCACCCTGGTCGTGGTGCGCGGCGCGCTGCTCGGCCTGGGCGGCCACCGTCGCCCACGCCTTGGGCAGCATCGCACCGCTCTTGACCAGCGCGAAGACCTTCGCGAAGTCGGTGTGGTCGTGGCCGAGCTGCTCCATCGTCCCGACGGCCTCGGGGTGCAGCGCGTCGAAACCACCCTGGGCGAGGGCGATGTCCAGCGCCCAGCTCTGGCCTGCCGAACGGATCGTCATGACGGTTCCTCTCTAGAGGCACTTCAGTAAGTACTTAGCTATTAAGTACTTAGGCTAATCTGATGTCAAGTCGACCGACGCGAGGAGCACCGACATGACCGAGCCGCCGCTCACCCCCGACCGCGCCCAGGCGCTCGATCGGCTCGCCCGAGCCGCCTACCGACTCAGCGCCTCGGACGCGCGGCTGCGCGGACGCGCCACCCGCACCCCCGGAGCCCTGTCCCTCACCCACGCCCGAGCGCTGCGCACCCTGGCCGAGCAGGGGCCGCTGACCATCAGTCAACTCGCTTCCGGCACCGAGACCACCGGCGCCGCCACCACCCAACTGGTCAACGGACTGGTCGCGGCGGGCTACGTCACTCGCGAGCGCGCTCCCGAGGACAAGCGGTCCGTGCAGGTCGCCCTCACCGAGGCCGGGTGGTCGCGGCACCGCCAGCGCCAGCAAGTGCTGAGCGGAGCCCTGCACGCCGACCTGGCCGACTACGACGACGCCGCCCTCGACAGTGCCGCCGAGGTGCTGCAACGACTGTCCGCCGTCTACGACCGGCTGTGAGCCTGGAGGCCGGTGTGCCCGACGGCGGGTGGCGGAGAACCGGGCTGATGCCGGCACCCGGGTTGACGCCGTCGATAACCAGGTCATCCGGCGGGCCGGTTCGAGCCTGCCGAGGTCGGCCACCTCGGCAACCGCCTCGGTGGGCACGTAGATCGGCCGAGGTGCCGGCCGCGAGTCGAATACAGCCTCACCGAGCTGGGCATGGACGCCTGTGTCCCGCTGGCACACCTGCGCAGCCGGGTGGAGCTCGACATCGACCGTTTCTCCGAAGCCTCATCACCCCAACTCATCGACAGGAGAGACGAGATGGCGACGTTCGTGCTGGTGCACGGGGCGTGGCACGGCGGCTGGTGCTGGCGCCCGGTGGCCGATCGACTGCGGGCGGCCGGGCACCGGGTGTTCACGCCGACGCTGACCGGGCTGGGTGAGCGGGCGCATCTGCGGTCGGCCGGGACCGGGCTGTCGACGCATGTGGCTGACGTGTGCGGGGTGCTCCGGTACGAGGAGGTGCGGGACGTGGTGCTGGTGGGCCACAGTTACGCGGGGTTCGTGGTGCGCGAGGCCGCGGACCGGATGCCCGAGCGGGTGGGGCGGCTGGTGATGGTGGACGCCTGGGCGGGACGGGACGGCGAGTCGTTCTACGACCGGGCCCCGGAGCGGTTCCGGCAGTGGCTCGACGCCGCCACCGAGGGCGAGGTGCTGCGGGTGCCGAACCCGGCCGCGGTCGGGGTGACGGACCCGGCGACGGCGGCCTGGCTGGAGCCACTGCTGACCCCGCAGCCGCGGCGCACCTTCAGCGAGCCGACCCGGCTCACCGGTGCGGTCGAGGAGATCCCGTGCCGGGCGGTCCTGTGCGTGCCGGCCCGGCTGCCGTTCGCCGCGACGGCCACCGAGTTCGGCTGGGAGCAGGTGGAGCTGGCCACAGGGCACGACGCGATGCTGACCGCCCCCGAGGAGCTGGCCCGGCTGCTGCTCGAATCGCTCTGAGCCACCACGGCCCGCCCATCGGATGTAAAGACCGAGCAAAGGTAAGGTCAGGCCGTAGCGAAAGGCAGCGGGCTATTTCCGCGTCAGCTGTGAGTTTATGAGAGTTCGGTGTGTGCCTGTCGCGGAGGCGTCCGCCCTGGTGCGGGCCCGGGCGGCGGCCCAGGGCCGAAGGCCTGCGGATGCGGAGGAGGCGTGCTCAGTAAATATTAAAAATAGGGCATTAGGTTGACCCGGCTTGCCCCACCAGCATCTCTCGAAGGGGACGCCACCGGTGACCAGCCTGCTCGAGTCCGCACGTCCTGCCCCCGACCGCCGCGCCCGGGCGGCGCTGCTGGGGCGGCTCCGGCACGTCAGACACCTGCGGTGGCTAGCCTGGCCGACGTACTTCTGGCTGTTCTGGCACTGCTACCAGCTGTACGGGCTGCCGTTCCAGAACGACCTGGTGTTCTGCTGGCTGATGGGCGCGCTGATCGCCGCCTGCCTGCACAGCGGGCACTGGTTCGGCTGGCTGAAGGTGCTGCGCGACTGGGTGCCGGTGATGGCCGCCGTCTATGCGTACTCCTTGCTGCGCGGCTACGGTGCGCACACCCCGTGGAAGGTGCACTGGGCACCCCAGCTGGCCTTCGACAAGGCGGTGGGCTTCGGGCAGGTGTGGTCCGTCCGACTGCAGCACTGGCTGTACACCCCGGGCCATCCGCACTGGTACGACTACCTCTGCACGGCCGTCTACATGTCGCACTTCTTCGCGGTCTTCGTGGTGATGGCCTGGCTGTGGAAGCGGCGGCACGACCGGTTCACCCGCCTGGTCGCGCTCTACCTGGCCCTGACCTTCGCCGCCTTCGCCACCTATGTGCTCTACCCGGCCGACCCGCCGTGGCTGACCGCGCAGAACGGGCACCTGCCGCAGCTGACCCGGGTGGTCTCGGACGTGCTCACGCAGTCGGGCCTGCCCCGGGCCGGCTCGATCTTCGAGAACGGCAGCCGGTTCGACAACGACGTGGCCGCGATGCCCTCGCTGCACGCCGCCTACCCGATGCTGCTGGCACTGTTCTTCTGGCCCACCGCCGGCCGCAAGCTGCGGGTGCTGCTGGCGCTCTATCCGCTGGCGATGGCGTTCACCCTGGTCTACGGCGCCGAGCACTTCGTGATCGACATCCTGTTCGGCTGGACGTACGCGGCCGTCGTGGTGCTGGGCCTGGGCCGGCTGCTGGACCGCCGGGCCACCCGTCTCGCGGTCCGCAAGACGGCCCGCGAGAGTGCCCGCCAATCGGCCCTCGCGACCGGCGGTGCGCTGGCGGATAGCAGACTGGCCGGGTGACCACTCCTCCGCCGCGCCCCACGCCCGCCGAACTCGCCGCCGCCCAGGACCGCACCATCCCCGATGTGACCGGCCCCGGACTGCGGGTGCTGTTCTGCGGCATCAACCCGGGCCTGTGGTCCGGCGCCACCGGACACCACTTCGCCCGGCCCGGCAACCGGTTCTGGCCGGCGTTGCACCGCTCCGGCTTCACCCCGCGCCGGCTGGCCCCGCACGAGCAGGAACAGCTGCCGGCGCTGGGCCTGGGCATCACCAATGTGGTCGCCCGGGCCTCGGCCAAGGCGGACGAGCTGAGCCGGGCGGAACTGCGTGCCGGAGGCGAGGCGCTGCGCGAGCGGGTGGCGGGGCTGCGGCCGCGGGTGCTGGCCGTCCTCGGCATCGGCGCCTACCGCATGGCCTTCGGGCAGCCGAAGGCGGTGATCGGGCGGCAGGCCGAGCGGCTGGGCGACACCGAGGTGTGGGCGCTGCCCAACCCCAGCGGACTGAACGCGCACTACACCCTGGACGCGCTGGCCGAGGAGTTCCGCACGCTGCGCGAGGCCGTCGAGCGCTAGCGCGTCAGTCGCCAGAACACCAGTCGCCGGCACATCAGTCGCCAGCGCGTCCGTCGCCGGCACATCAGACGCCAGTCGCCAGCGCGTCCGTCGCCAGAACACCCCTCGCCGGCACGCCTGCCGCCGGCGCGTCAGCCGTTCGGCGCGTCAGTCCGCCTGCGGGCGCGGCCCGGTGTAGCTGCCCCGGGCCCGCATCCGCAGCGGCTCCTCGCGGTACTCCTCCACCGCGTGGGCCAGCCAGCCCGGCGTACGGGCCACCGCGAAGACCACCTCACCCGCCTCCGACGGCAGGTCGGCGGCCAGTGCCAGCGCGGCCAGTGCCAGGTCGATGTTGGCCCGCAGCGCCGGCCGGCCCGCCGGGCCCGCGGCCCCCTCCACCTCGGCGACCGCCGCCACCACGCGTGCCCCGCCGTCCAGCCGGCCCACCGCGTCCAGCAGCGCCACGGCCCGGGGATCGCCCTCCGGGTAGAGCCGGTGCCCCAGCCCCGGAATCGGCCGACCGGTGCGCAGGTAGTCGGAGACCACCGGCACGGCGCCGCCGGCCAGCACCTCGCCGAGCATCCGGTGGGCCAGCGAGCTGGCCGCGCCGTGCAGCGGGCCGTCGGTGGCGCCGAGCCCGGCGGAGACAACGGCATACGGATGGGCGCGCGCCGAGGCCGCCACCCGCGCGGCCACGGTGGACACCGCCAGCTCGTGGTCGAGCAGCAGCACCAGGGCGCGGTCCAGGCAGGCCAGCGCCTCGGGCGGGGGCGCCGCGGCGGCCAGCCGGCTCCACAGCCGCGCCGCCAGGGGGGCGTCCGGGCCGGGGTCGGGCCCGGTGCGCGGCAGCGCCTCCACCATCCCGGCGATCAGCGCCGCCCCGGCCGCCAGCACGGTCTGCTCGCGCAGATCGAAGCGGAGCGGGTCGAGCGCGGCGGCGACGGTGGCCGAGATCCGCAGCCGGTCGGGCAGCCGGATCCCGTCGGGCAGTGCGGCGGCGGCCCGGGCCAGCGCCTCTGCGGTGGCGGGCGGCACCCGCAGCGTCACCGGGGCGTCGCCACCCAGGCCCCACAGCCAGCCGATCCCCGCCTCGAAGCCGTACCGGGCGGCCAGCTCGACGGCGTCCCGGCCGCGGTAGTAGAGCCGGCCGTCCTCGATCAGGGTCAGCCCGGTGTGGACCGTGACCGGTTCGCCGGCCGGCGGGCGCACCGGGGTGCGGCGGCCGCGGGCGGCCAGCTCGGCCACCTCGCGGGCGTCGAAGGTGCTGCCCTTGCCGCCCGGGGCCCGTTCACTGCTGAGCTGGCCGCGGCTGGCGTAGGCGTACACCGTCTCCACCTTGACGCCGAGTTGCTCGGCGACCTGCTGGGTGGTCAGCCGTTCGCTGCGGATCTCGGCCATGGACCCCTCGTCCTCCTCAGCGCGCCTGACGATTCACCGCGCCTTGATGGTTCACCGCTCCTTGACGATGACGTGCAGTATTCCACATTGATTTCAATCAACATTGACAATGTAGATCAATGCTCGGAGAGTACAGAACGTCAACCGGAGCACCCAAGAGGAGGGCTGCCGCCATGCCGAGCACCACCGAGATCGAGGTCCCGCGCGGCCTCAAGGGCGTCGTGGTCACCGAGACCGAACTCAGCGACGTCCGCGGGCTGGAGGGCTTCTACCACTACCGCCAGTACTCGGCGATCGACCTCGCCGAGCAGCGCACCCTGGAGGACGTCTGGCATCTGATGCTGCTCGGCGACCTGCCTGACGAGGCCCGCCGCGCCGCCTTCCTGGCCCGCACCGCACCGCTGCGCCGCCTGCCCGAGGCGCTGCGCCCGCTGCTGCCCGCGCTGGCCGCTAGCACTGCGGACGGCGGCCCGCTCGCCGCCCTGGGCGCCGCGCTCTCGGTCGCCGCCGCCGACCGCGGCATCCGGCCGCTCTACGACACCGCGCCCGAACAGCGGCTCGAGGACGCGCTGTTCGCCACCGCGCTGGTGCCCACCATCCTGACCGCGCTGCACCGGCTGCAGCACGGCGAGCAGCCGGTGGAACCGCGCGAGGACCTCGGCTACGCGGCCAACTACCTCTACATGCTCACCGGCGAGGAGCCGGAGCCGGCCAAGGCCCGGGCGATCGAGCGCTACCTGATCTCCACGGTGGACCACGGCTTCAACGCCTCCACCTTCACCGCCCGGGTGATCGCCTCGACCGGCGCCGACCTGGTGGCCTGCCTGGTCGGCGGCCTGGGCGCGCTCTCCGGGCCGCTGCACGGCGGCGCGCCGAGCCGGGCGCTGGACACCCTGGACGAGATCGGCACCCCGGACCGGATCGACGGCTGGATCCGGGAGCACGTCCTGGCCGGCGACCGGATCATGGGCTTCGGCCACCCGGTCTACCGCACCGAGGACCCGCGTTCCCGGATGCTGCGCGGGGTCGCGGAGTCGTTCGGCGGCGAGCTGGTCGACTTCGCCGTCGCCGTGGAGGCCCGGGTGGAGGCGATCCTGGCCGAGCTGAAGCCGGGCCGCGAGCTCCACACCAACGTGGAGTTCTACGCCGGCGTGGTGATGCACCTGTGCGGTCTGCCCAGGGAGATGTTCACCCCCACCTTCGCCGCGGCCCGGGTGATCGGCTGGAGCGCCAACATCCTGGAGCAGGCCGCCGACTCCAAGATCATCCGCCCGGCCGCGCGCTACACCGGTCCGGCCGCCCCGCAGCCGCTGCCGGCGGCCTGACCAGCGGGCCTCAGCGCGCGGCGAACGCCCCGTGCTCAGTGCTGACGACCTCGCGGCCGAACGGGGTGAGCGAGATCGGGATCATCTTCAGGTTCGCCCAGCCGAACGGGATCCCGATGATCGACAGGAAGAGCGGAATGCTGGTGACCAGGTGCCCCAGCGCCAGCCACCAGCCCGCGAGCACCAGCCAGATCACGTTCCCCACGCAGGACGGCGCCCCCGCGTCCGCCCGCACCACCGTGGTCCGCCCGAACGGCCAGAGCATGAACCCGGCCAGGCGGAACGCCGCGATGCCGAACGGAATGGTGATGATCAAGATGCAGCAGACGATCCCGGCGAGCAGGTAGGCGAGCGCCATCCAGAAGCCGCAGAACACCAGCCAGATGACATTGAGCAGGAAGTTGACCAGCTTCATACCCCCACCCTCGCACGCGCAGGGGCCGCGCGGACCGGTTTCGGCGGCGAGTCCCGCTCAGGCAGCCGTCACCCGGGCAGCGGACATACGCTGGCTCTGACCACCCCGCCCCGCCCGCCGTCGGAGGGTCGATGAGCCGACGCCGCCCCGCCAGCCACCCGAGCGCCGACGATCTGCTGACCGAACTCGGTCGGCTGACCGCGCAAGCGCTGGAGCAGGCCGAGCTGCAGCAGGCCCGGGTGGAGCTGGCCGAGGCGCTGCAGCGGGAGCTGCTGCCGTCCGCGCTGCCGCAGCTGCCCGGGCTGCGGGCGGCCGCCCGGTACGCGCCGGCCCGGCACGGCCTGAGCATCGGCGGTGACTGGTACGACGGCTTCCGGCTCCCGGACGGCTCGGTCGCCTTCTCGCTGGGTGACGTCCAAGGCCATGACGTGGAGGCGGCGGCCTTCATGGGCCAGGTCCGGGTCGGGCTGCGGGCCGTGGCGACCATGGCCGCCGACCCGGGCGAGGTCCTCGACCGGGCCAACGACCTGCTGATATCGCTGGACAGCCGGCTCTTCGCCACCTGCAGCTTCCTGCGCTACGACCCGACCAACCGGGATCTGGCGCACGCCCGGGCCGGGCACGTGCCGCCGGTCTGGGCGAACACCGACGGCCGCTGGGGGCACTGCACCGACGAGGGCGGCCCGCCGCTCGGCGTGCTGCCCGGCGAGAAGTACCCGGTGACCCACCACCGGCTGGCCGGGAGCGGGGTCTTCGTGCTGGTCACCGACGGGGTGATCGAGGGGCCCGCGTTCCCGATCGAGGCGGGCCTGGACCGGGTGGCGGCCGTGCTGCGGGCACGGGTGGCGGACGAGCCCGGTGAGCTGGCCACCGAGTTGCTGCGGGTGGCCGACCTGACCGGGCACACCGACGACGCCGCCGTGCTGGTGCTGCGCTACGACGACTAGCGCCACCGCGGGCCGCGCGTGTCACGGCCGCCATCGCCGCCCGGACGTAGTCTGATGACTGCTGTGCCGCCGATCACCGCGCCCAGCTACCGCGACCTCCGCCAGCCGGCCGTGACCGCCGTGCGCCTGCTCGCGGTGGCCGCGGTCTACCTCGCCGCCGGTCGGCTGGGCCTGCTGCTGCAGGTGGTGGTCGCCGGGGCGAAGGTCACCCCGCTCTGGCCGCCGACCGGGATCGCCGTCACCTGCCTGCTGCTGTTCGGGCTCGGCATGTGGCCGGGCGTGGCGCTGGGCGCCTTCCTGGTGATCATCTCCAGCGGCCCGCCGCACCTGGGCTCCATCGGCATCGTGGCCGGGAACACCCTGGCTCCGGTGGCCGCCTGCCTGATGCTGCACCGGGCCGGGTTCCGGATCGAGCTGGACCGGCTGCGCGACGGGGTGGCGCTGGTCTTCCTGGGCGCGTTCGGTGCGATGCTGATCAGCTCCAGCGTCGGCACCGCCTCGCTGATCCTCGACGGCACGCTGCCGGCCGCCGACTTCTGGTCCACTTGGTCGGCCTGGTGGACCGGCGACGCGATGGGCGTGCTGGTGTTCACCCCACTGCTGCTGGCGCTGCGCACCGTGCGGCTGCCCACCGCACCGGGACCGTGGGACTGGGTGGAGCCGACCCTGCTGCTGGCGGGCACCGCCGCCGTCACCGTGATCGCCACCTCCACCACCCTGGGCCTGCTCTTCCTGGTCTTCCCGTTCCTGATCTGGGCCGCACTGCGGTTCCAGCTGATCGGCGCGGCACCCTGCGTCCTGCTGGTCTCGGTGCTCACCGTCGCGGCGGCCACCGACCACGCCGGGCCGTTCGCCCACCACGGGCTGGTCGCCGACATGGTGATCCTGCAATTGCTCAACGGCTGTGCCGCGCTCACCGGGCTGCTGCTGTCCGCGATCATCGCCGAGCAGCGCAACACCTACCAGCGGATCGAGCAGGCCTGCATCCAGCTGGCCGAGGTGGTGCACCGGCTGGCCCCGAGCGAGGCCACGGCCCGCTGGCTGCCGCCCGAGGACGGCAGCCGGCGGTAGCCCCCGAGCCCGCGGGGCCACGAGGCCACGAGGCCACGAGGCCACGAGCACGATCGGGTCGGTCAGCGCCGCCATCGGCCCCCAGGGCAGGCTCGGCCCCATGGTGTGACCGTTTCACCGGACGGGCTACACCACCGGCTCGCGCAGCGCCTCCAGGCCCGGCCCGGTCATGGTCGGAGTGAACTCCACCACCTGGTACTCGGCGGCCTGGGCCCGGTGGAAGGGGTCGGTGGCGAGCACCTCGTCCAGCGCGGCCCGGTCGGCGGCCCGGACCAGCAGCACCCCGCCGGTGCGCGGCACCCGGCGGCCGGAGGCCAGCAGGGTGCCCGCCGCGTACTGCTGCTCCAGCCAGGAGACGTGCTCGGGCAGCAGCTCGTCGATGATGTCCAGCGGCACGGTGTAGGTCAGGGTCACGATGAACACGTCGGACTCCAGGGGTCAGCGGCCGGCCATCCGCTCCAGCCGATCGATGCGCTCGCGCATCGGGGGGTGGGTGGAGAACAGCCGGGATCCGGCCTCCCCCGGGCGAAACGGGCTAGCGATCATCATATGACTGGCCGTCTGGATCCGTGGCTCGGGCGGCAGCGGCAGCCGCTGGGTGCCGATCTCCAGCTTGCGCAGCGCACTGGCGAGGGCCAGCGGGTCGCCGGTGATCCGGGCTCCGTCGGCGTCGGCCTGGTACTCCCGGGAGCGGCTGACGGCCAGTTGGATCAGGGTGGCGGCGATCGGACCCAGGATCATGATGGCGAGTATGCCGAAGAGCCCGGGCCCGTTGTCGTCCTCGTCACGGCCGAACGGGATCAACCAGGCGAAGTTCACCAGGAACATGATCACCGAGGCCAGCGCTCCGGCCACCGACGAGATCAGGATGTCGCGGTTGTAGACATGGCTGAGTTCATGGCCGATCACCCCGCGCAGCTCCCGCTCGTCCAGCAGCTGCAGGATGCCGTCGGTGCAGCAGACCGCGGCGTTGCGCGGGTTGCGGCCGGTGGCGAAGGCGTTCGGGGCGGGGGTCGGCGAGATGTACAGCCGGGGCATCGGCTGCCGGGCCGAGGTGGAGAGCTCGCGGACGATCCGGTAGAGCCCGGGCGCCTCGATCTCGCTGACCGGGCGGGCCCGCATGGCGCGCAGCGCCATCTTGTCGCTGTTCCAGTAGGCGAAGCCGTTGGTGGCGAGCGCCACCGCCAGACCGATCAGCAGCCCGTTCCGTCCGAAGAAGCTGCCGATCACCAGGATCAGGGCCGACAGGGTGCCGAGCAGCACGGCCGTTCTGAGTCCGTTGTGGTGGCGGTGCACGGCAGCCCCTCCAGATGGTGCGGTGGGAAGCCCTCTGTCTCATCCCTCGGTCATACCGACAACGGAGGAGATCACGGCCCGGGTTCCCTTCCTCGCATGTCGGGAGCCGGATCGCACGCAGAGCATCCGCCACCTGGCGGCTCAGAACAGGCTGCCGCTGACCACCTGGAGCACCAGCTGGGGGGCGACGGAGAGCACCACCGCGCCGGCGGCGGTCAGGCCCAGGGTGGCGGCCAGCGGCGCCGGCGCCCGGGTCGGCTCGACTGCCTGGCCCGGTGCGAAGAGCTTCGCCAGCCACAGCAGGTAGTAGTACAGCGCGATCACCACATTGACGGCCATGATGACCGCGAGCCACCCCAGACCGGCGTTCACCGCCGCCTGGAAGACCACCACCTTGCCGAACAGACCCACCACGCCCGGCGGCAGCCCGGCCAGGCAGAGCAGGAAGAAGGCCAGCGCCAGCGCGGCCCAGCGGTTCCGGGCGAACAGGCCCCGGTAGTCGTCCAGCCGGTTGGCGGGGCTGGTCCGGGCGACCAGCGCGGCCACGCCGAAGGCGCCCAGGTTGACCAGCCCGTAGATCAGCGCATAGGCGAGGGTCGCGCCCAGCGGGTGCGGGGTGCCCGCGTAGCCGGCCGCCGCCAGCGGCACCAGCAGGTAGCCGGCCTGCGCCACCGAGGACCAGGCCAGCAGCCGCACCGCACCCTGCGCCGAGTCGGAGCGCTGGCGCAGCGCGGCGGTGTTCCCGGCCGTCATGGTCACCGCCGCCAGCACCGCGAGCAGCAGACCCCAGGTGTGGCCGTAGGGCCGCAGGCCGATGCTGGTGACCAGCGCCAGACCGGCGAAGCCGGCCGCCTTGCCGACCACCGAGAGGTAGCCCGCGACCGGGATCGGGGCGCCCGCGTAGGTGTCCGGCACCCAGAAGTGGAACGGCACGGCGGCCACCTTGAAGGCGAAGCCCACCAGCGCCAGCATGGCCCCGGCCTCGGCCAGCGGCTTCAGCCGGCCCGGCAGCCCGGTCAGCCCGTGGGCCACCGCGTCCAGTTGCAGGCTGCCGGTGGCCGCGTAGAGGAAGCCGACGCCGAGCAGCATCACCGCCGTCGCGGTGACCGAGGAGAGGAAGAACTTCAGCGCCGCCTCACCGCCGCGGGCGTCCCGCTTGAGCGCGACCAGTGCGAAGGACGGGAGCGAGACCACCTCCAGCGCCACCACCAGGGTCGCGAGGTCCCGGGCGGCGGGCAGCAGCGCCGCCCCGGCCGCGCTGCTGAGCAGCAGGAACCAGTACTCACCGGCCGGCAACCGGTCGTCGGCCACCGTGCTGAGCGACAGCAGCGCGGCGATCAGCGCACCACCGAGCGCCAGCAGCTGGAACGCCAGCGCGAAGTGGTCGGCCGTGTAGGAGCAGCCGGCGCCGGGGAAGCAGAAGGTCGACCTGGTCCGGCCGGTCAGCGGCAGCAGCGCCACCAGCGAGCCCAGCAGGCCCAGCACGGTCAGCGGGCCGAGCAGCCGCTTGCGGGCCTCGGGCAGCAGCAGGTCGGCGAGCAGCACCAGCAGCGCGGCCGCCGCCGCGATCAGCGGCGGGGCGATCGCCACCCAGTCGACCGACTGGATCAGCGAGCCGGCGTGCGGCAGGGCGAGGTCCATCAGATGAGTGCGCATCGGCTGGGACCCTCCGGGAACTGGGGGGTGGGTGAAGGAGCGGCGTCCGGGCCGAGTCTGGGCGGTGCCGACGAGGGAGTCCATGCGGAGCGTCGGCGACTGAGGAGAAGCCGTCCAGGCGAGAGTCCGGGCGTCGCGACGCCGCCCCCCAGTTCCCGGAGGGTCTGCGTGGTCGTCATCGGTCAGCCCACCCCCAGCAGCTGCTTGACCACCGGCGTGGAGAGGGTGAGCAGCAGCGCCGGCCAGAGCCCGGTCACCACGGTGAGCGCGGCCAGCGGGGTCCAGCTGACCGCCTCGTAGCCGCGCAGCTCGGCGGGCGCGGCGACGGTCGGCTGCTTCGGGTCGCCCATGCAGACCCGGCGCACCACCTGCAGCAGGTAGGCGGCGGTCAGCAGGGTGCCGAGGCCGGCCAGCACCATGTAGGTGAGGAACGCGGAGCGGGACAGGCCGGCAGCGGGCTGGAAGGCACCGAACATCGCCAGCAGCTCGCCCCAGAAGCCGGCCAGGCCCGGCAGGCCCAGGCTGGCCACGGCGGCGAAGGCCAGCAGCGCGCCCAGCCGGGGCGCCCGGCCGTAGAGCGCGGCGCCGGTCTCACCTGACAGGGCGTCCAGGTCCGACGTCCGGTAGCGGTCCTTCAGCGAACCGACCAGGAAGAACAGCAGGCCGGTGATCAGGCCGTGGGCGATGTTGGCGAACAGCGCGCCGTTGACGCCCACCGGGGTGAGCGAGGCGATGCCCAGCAGCACGAAGCCCATGTGGCCCACCGAGGAGTAGGCGATCAGCCGCTTGAGGTCGCCCCGGCGCCCCGGCCGGGCCAGCGCCAGGCAGGCCAGCGAGCCGTAGACGATGCCGACGGCGGCCAGCGCCCCCAGGTAGGGGGCGAAGGTCGCGGTGCCGTCCGGCACGATCGGGAGCAGCACCCGGACCAGGCCGTAGGTGCCCATCTTCAGCAGCACGCCGGCCAGCAGCACCGAGCCGACCGTGGGCGCCGAGGTGTGCGCGTCCGGCAGCCAGCTGTGCAGTGGCCAGGCCGGCGCCTTGACGGCCAGGCCGAGGCCGATCGCCAGTGCCGCCAGCACCTGGGTGGAGTGCGACAGGCCGTGGCCGTGCGCGGCGGCCAGCGCCGTCATGTCGAAGGTGCCGGCCTTCAGCCCGACCAGCAGGAAGCCGAGCAGCATCACCGCCGAACCGAGCAGCGTGTAGAGGATGAACCGGTTGGCCGAGGGCACCTTGGCCCCGCTCCCCCAGCGCGCGATCAGGAAGTACATCGGGACCAGCACGATCTCGAACGCCAGGAAGAACAGCAGCAGGTCCAGCACCGTGAAGGTGGCCAGCATGCCCACTTCCAGCAGCAGGAAGATCCCGGTGAAGGCCCGCGCCGACGGGGTGCCCTCGGCGGTCGGCCGCCGCTTGAGCGAGTAGATCGCGCAGAGGAACGTCAGCAGCGCGGTGAGCACCACCAGCGGCAGCGAGACGCCGTCCACCCCGAGGTGGAACCGCACCCCGAGCGCCGGGATCCAGCGCACGTCGACGACGGCCTGCATCCGGCCCGGGTGCCCGTGGTCGAACCCGGCCGCCAGCGCCACCGCGAGGGCCAGCACCAGGCCGGTGACCACCGCGTTGAAGCCGAGCGCGCGGCGCTCCCTGGTCTCCTCGTCCGGGCCGAAGGCGGTGGCCGGGGCGAGCGTGGCGGCGGCCCCCAGCAGCGGCAGCAGCAGGAGCGCGATGAGGAGCGCGGTCATCGGGGACTCCCGAGGGCGAGGGACGGACGGTGGAACGGCTGCCCGGTCATGCGCCCGCCTCGCAGAGCTCGGCGGGGGCGTTCGCCCGGGCGCACCTTTCGATGATGAGCTCGCTTCGCTCGCTCATGTACCGACCGCCACGAAGACCGCGATCAGCACCACGCCGGCCAGCAGCGCGCTCAGGTAGGTCTGGGCGTTGCCGGTCTGGCTGCGCCGCACCACCCAGCCGAGCACCTTGGCCGCGCCGCCCGAACCCTGGACGTAGCCCTCGACCACCTCGCGGTCCAGGAACTTCACCAGCTCGGCGGCGGCCACCGTCGGACGGACGAAGAGCACGCTGTACAGCCGGTCCACGAAGAAACCGTGCTGCGCCGGGCGGTACAGCGGGCCGAGCAGCGCCCGCCCGGGGTCGGCGACGCCCTTGGCACGGGCGGTGACCGTGCGCCAGGCGGCCCAGCAGATCAGCACGCCGGCCACGGCCAGCCCGGTGCCGACCACCGCGGTGGGCAGCGAGGGGCGCAGCGAGCCGCCGTCCAGCAGCTTGGGCAGCCACTGGGGGCTCAGCCCGGTCACGCCGAAGCCGATCGTCGGGATGGCCAGCACCCAGAGCGGCCAGCGCATCGCGGCGGGCTCGGCGTGCCCCGGGGCGACCTCGTCGAGCTCGGGCGAGTAGGGCGCGCCGGCCTCGGGGCCGCCGTTCGGGGCAGCCGCCGCGACCGCCTTGGCCGGGAAGGCCAGCAGCCACAGCCGGGTGGCGTAGGCGGCGGTGAGCACCGCGGTGAGCCCGGCGGCGATCAGTACGATCCAGCCGGCGGCGTGCGGCACCGCGCTCGCCGGGCCGACGCCGTTGGTCAGCGCGTTCCCGTCGGCGGCGTGCTCGGCGGCGGTGAAGACCGCCTCCTTGCTGAAGAAGCCGGAGAACGGCGGCAGGCCGACCAGCGCGACCAGGCCGATGCCGAGGGTCCAGCGGGCGTCCGGCACCCGGTCGCGCAGTCCGGGGGTCCTGGCCATCGCGGTGAGCGAGTTGGTGTGGGCGGCGTGGATCAGCACGCCGGCCGACAGGAAGAGCAGGGCCTTGAAGGCGCCGTGGCTGACCAGGTGGAAGACGGCCGCCTCGCGGTCGCCGCTGGCCAGCGCGCCGGCCATGTATCCGAGCTGGCCGACGGTGGAGTAGGCGAGCACCCGCTTGATGTCGTCCTGGGCCAGCGCGCACAGTGCCGAGCCGATCATGGTGACGGCGGCCAGCACCGCCAGCACCACCAGGGCGGCGCCGGAGAGCAGGAAGACCGGGAGCAGCCGGGCCACCAGGTAGATGCCGGCCGCGACCATGGTGGCCGCGTGGATCAGCGCGGAGACCGGGGTGGGGCCGGCCATCGCGTCCGGGAGCCAGGTGTGCAGCGGGAACTGCGCGCTCTTGCCGGCCACCCCGGCGAGCAGCAGCAGGGCGATCAGGGTGGGGTGGTGCAGCTGCCCGTGGGCGGCGGCGGCCAGCACGCCGGAGATCTGGAACGTGTGCGCGTCGCCGGCCAGCAGGAAGATGCCGAACAGGAACGGCACGTCGCCCAGCTTGGTGACCAGGAAGGCCTTGAGCGAGGCGGCCCGGGCGTCCGACGTCTCCCAGTGGTGGCCGATCAGGAAGTACGAGCAGATGCCCATGACCTCCCAGCCGACCAGCAGCACCACGAGGTCGCCCGAGTAGACCACCAGGAACATCGCGGCGGTGAACAGCGAGACCAGCGCCGCGTAGGACGGGTAGCGCGGGTCGGCCTTGAGGTAGGCGGTGGAGTAGATCTGCACGCAGGTCGCGACCAGGCCGACCAGCACGGTGATCAGCGAGGTGTAGCCGTCCAGGTGCAGGGCCAGGTAGATGCCCGGGCCGCCGGTCGGAGTGAGCAGGGTGGCGGCGTTCAAGGTCCGGCCGGTGCCCAGCTGCAGCGCGGCGATGAGGGCCAGCACGGCGGCGGCCAGCACCGGCAGGATCGCCAGCGGGCGGGTCCAGCCGGGTGCCCGGCGGCCGGTGGCGAAGATCGCGGCAGCACCGAGCGCGGGCAGCGCCGGAACGAGCGCGGGGACGGCGATGTTCACAGAGCCTGGCCCTTCGACACGGCGTCAGGTGCGGGTTCGGCCTGGGCCGGGATCTCGGCGGCGCGGTCGCCGAGCGCGGTGATCCGGTCCACGTCGGCGCTGCCGCGGGTCCGGAAGACCAGCAGCACGATGGCCAGGCCGAGGCCGATCTCGGCCGCCGCCACCGTGATGGTGAACAGGGTGAGCGCCTGCCCGGCGTGCAGCGAGTCGCGCAGCCAGGCGTCGAAGGCGACCAGGTTCAGGTTGACGGTGTTGAGCATCAGCTCGACCGACATCAGCACCAGCACGGCGTTGCGCCGGGCCAGCACACCGTAGACGCCGATGCCGAACAGCAGCGCGGCGAGGACGACGGGGTAGGCGAGGTGCATCGGCGATCAGCGCTCCTGCTGCGTCGAGGGCCGGGTCGTCGGCCGGGTCGAGAGCTGGGGGCTGCGCAGCTTCCCGGCCCGGGGCTTGGCGGCGCCGCCGTTGCCGGTGCGGGAGATCACGACGGCGCCGACCAGCGCGGCCAGCAGCAGCACCGAGAGCGCCTCGAAGGGCAGCACCCAGTAGCGGAACAGGCTGGCGCCGACGGCCGCGGTCGAGCCGCCGCCGCTGCCGAGGTCGATCCAGGAGGTGCGGAAGGCGTCCACCACCAGGGTCACCAGGGTGGCCGCGGTGGCGAGGGCGACCCCGAGCGCGACCCAGCGGTTGCCCGAGTCGGCATCCGGCGAGCGGCCGATCGGGGCCTTGGTGAGCATCAGTCCGAAGAGCACCAGCACCACCACCGAGCCCAGGTAGATCAGCACCTGCACCCAGGCCACGAACTCGGCGGTGAGCAGCAGGAACTCCACCGCCAGGCCGCCGAGGGCGACCACCAGCCAGAGCGCGGCGTGCACCAGCTGCTTGGTGGTCACGGTGAGCAGGGCGGCGCCCAGCACGGCGAGGCCGACCAGCACGAAGACGATCTCCACCCCGGTCGGGGAGAGGAAGCCCCGGGTGGCGGGGGCCAGCGAGCCGGAGGCGGCCAGCACCCGGTCGGTCAGCAGCGAGGTCATGACGCATCACCGGCCGCGGCGGCCGCCTTCTCCGCCGCCTTGCGGGCTGCGGTGATCTCCTTGGGGTCCTCGGCCGCGGGGTCGAGGGCCGGCGGGGGCGGCACCGTCCACATCCACTCGCGCAGCTTGTCGCGCTCGTGGGTCAGCTCCAGGATGTCGGTCTCGGCGTACTCGAACTCCGGGGACCAGAAGAGCGCGTCGAACGGGCAGACCTCGATGCAGATCCCGCAGTACATGCAGAGCGAGAAGTCGATGGCGAACCGGTCCAGCACATTGCGGGTGCGGGCCCGGGCGTTCGGGTCGGCCGCCGGGAGGGTCTCCTTGTGCGAGTCGATGTAGATGCACCAGTCCGGGCACTCCCGGGCGCAGAGCATGCAGACCGTGCAGTTCTCCTCCAGCAGCCCGATCACCCCGCGGCTGCGCGGCGGCAGCAGCGGCTGGGCGTCCGGGTACTGCGCGGTGACGGACTTGCGGGTCATGGTGCGCAGGGTGACGGCGAGGCCCTTGGCCAGGCCGGAGCCGGGGAGGTTCACTAGGAGATCGCCACCTTAATGATGCCGGTCAGGGCGAGCTGGAGGAGCGCGAGCGGGATCAGCACGGTCCAGGCGAAGCGCATCAGCTGGTCCTCGCGCAGCCGCGGGAAGGTGACCCGGGCCCAGATCACCACGAAGGCGAGCGCGAAGGTCTTCAGCAGCGTCCACAGCCAGCCGAGGCTGTCCGGCAGCGGGCCGTGCCAGCCGCCCAGGAAGAGCACCGCGGTGAGCGCGGAGAGCACCAGGATGCCGCCGTACTCGGAGAGCAGGAAGAACGCGAAGCGGATGCCGGTGTACTCGGTGTAGGCGCCGAAGATGATCTCCGAGTCGGCCACCGGCATGTCGAACGGCGGCCGCTGCAGCTCGGCGAGGCCGGCCGTGAAGAAGACGAAGGCGCCGATCGCCTGCCACGGCACCCACCACCAGTGGAAGGCGCCCAGGATGCCGGTCAGCGAGACGGTGCCGGCCGCCATCGCCACCGAGGCGGCGGCCAGCAGCATCGGCAGCTCGTACGACATCAGCTGGGCGGCCGTGCGCAGACCGCCGAGCAGCGAGAACTTGTTGGCCGAGGCCCAGCCGGCCATCAGCGAGCCGAGCACGCCGATGCCCATCACGGCGAGCACGAAGAAGATACCGGCGTCCACCGCCTGCCCGACGAAGCCGTGCGGGCCGACCGGGATGGCCAGCAGCACCACCAGGTAGGGCAGCAGTGCGACCGCGGGGGCCAGCTGGAAGACGCGGCGGTCGGCGCCGGCCGGGACCACGTCCTCCTTCTGCGCGAACTTCACGCCGTCGGCCACCAGCTGGGCCCAGCCGTGGAAGCCGCCCGCGTACATCGGACCGAGCCGGCCCTGCATGTGGGCCATCACCTTGTGCTCGGTCTGGCCGATCACCAGCGGGAGGGTCATGAAGACCACCAGCACCGCGACGCAGCGCAGCAGCGTGTCGAGCAGGTTCACGCGCTGTCTCCGTTCTGGGTGTCCTCGGGGGCCTGGGTGTCCTCGGGGGTCGGCTTCTCGGGTTCGGCAGCCGGCGCACCGGACGTCGGCGCATCGGACGTCGGCGCATCGGACGTCGGCTCCGCCGACTTCTCGGGCTTGGCCGAGGTCGAGGGCTCGTCGTAGGCGGGCACCGGGGAGTGCCACGGGGCGTCCGCGCTCTGCGTCCGGGCCACCTTGGGCGCCTCGGTCGCTGGCGCCCCGGCGGCGGGCGCCTCGGTGCCGGGCGCCTCAGCGGGCTTGTCGGCGGGTGCGGCCTGGCTGGCCGAGCCGTCGGTGATGCTGCGGTTGCGCCGCGGCCGGTCCGCCCGAACCGGGCGGGCGCCCTCGGCGCCGGCCGCCGCTCCCGCCCCCGCCGCCGCTGCCGCGCGCGGCCCGCGAGCCGCCCGCGCCGGGCGCTCGGCGACCGGCGGCAGGGTGCCCTTGAGCGGACCCCACTCGTTCGGGTCGGGCACCCCGGCCGGCTGCATCTTGCGCCGCGCGGGCCCGTCCCCGTGATCGCTCTCGCCGGGCTCCTTGGCGCCCGGCCAGGCCTTGGCGACCCGGGCCGCCAGCACGAACTCCTTGCGCAGCGGGTGGCCCTCGAAGCCGTCCGGCAGCAGCAGCGGCGCCGGGTGCGGATGCCCGGTGAACTCGATGCCGAACATCTCGAAGGTCTCGCGCTCGTGCCAGCCGGCCCCGGCGTAGACCCCGACGGCGGTCGGCAGCGCGGCACCGTCGCGCGGCACCCGGGTGCGCAGCAGCAGGTGCCGCACCGTCCCGGGCTCGCCCACGGCGGCCAGGTGGGCGCTGACCGAGAAACCCTCGGCCAGCTCGTCCACCGCACTCAGCCAGTCGAAGAAGGCCAGCCCCAAGCCGTCCCGGGCCGCGGTCAGCGCCTCGATCCAGTGCTCGGCGGGCACATCGACGGTGAGCAGCTCATATGCCTCGGCGGCCGTCGCCCACGGGCCGACGGCGGCGGCGGTCCGCTCCGGATCCAGTGCGGCGGTCACTGCGCACCCCCGGGGCCGGGCAGCAGCGGGCGGCGCAGCGCACCGGTCGAGGGCCCGGTGTAGCGCTCGGCCAGCGACTCCTCGGCGATCTTCTCCTGCAGCTTGAGGATGCCCTGCAGCAGCGCCTCGGGCCGCGGCGGGCAGCCGGGCACGTAGACGTCGACCGGGATGATCTGGTCGACGCCCTTGGTGACCGAGTAGGAGTCCCAGTACGGCCCGCCCGAGTTGGAGCAGGCGCCGAACGAGATGACGTACTTGGGCTCCGGCATCTGCTCGTAGAGCCGCTTGACGGCGGGCGCCATCTTGTCCGTCACGGTCCCCGAGACGATCATCAGATCGGCCTGCCGGGGGCCCGGGGCGAACGGGATCACGCCCATCCGGATGAAGTCGTGCTTGGCCATCGAGGCGGCGATGAACTCGATCGCGCAGCAGGCCAGGCCGAAGTTGAAAACCCAGAGGCTGTAGCGGCGCCCCCAGTTGAGCACCATCTTGACCGGGTCCGGGGCGAGCCGGGCCAGCGGGCCGAGCCGGCGCTGCTCCAGCGCCCCCGGGCCGGGCCGGGCCGGGTCCGGCAGTCCGAGCGGCACCGGGCCGTCCGCCGAGCCGTGGCTGTGGCTGTGGCTGTGGGTCACGTCCATTCCAGAACGCCCTTCTTCCAGGCGTAGAGCAGCCCCACCGCGAGGAAGCCGAGGAAGACGAACATCTCCACCAGCGTCCCCGCGCCGTAGCCCGCGGCGGCGAACACCGTCGCCCACGGGAACAGGTAGATCGCGTCCACCGCGAAGATCACATAGAGGAAGGCATAGATGTAGTACCGGATCTGGGTGTGCGCCCAGCCCTCACCGACCGGGTCCACGCCGCACTCGTAGGTGAGCAGCTTCTCCGGTGAGTAGATCACCGGGCGCAGCAGCCGGTTGGCGCTGAACGCGACCGCCACGAACAGCACTCCGACCACCGCGAGCAGGCCGATCGCCGCATAGGCGTCGTAGTACCCGCTCCCCAGCGTGGGGTCGGCCGCGAGGGCGGCGGCCCGTGGCCCCTCCATGCGTACGCCTCCAGCGGTTTTTACCTGATCCATAACCTTCGGTATGGCGTGAGTCTATGACCACTGCCATGGTCCCTCGGCACCCTGCCCGACCTGCGAGACGATCCGCAAGACGATCTCCATGTCCCGTCAAGTCCGGCGCGGTGGGGTTAACCCCCCACAACTTCGGGCGCCGACCCCCGTGCGCCGGGCGGCCGGGACCCGCCAAGCTTGGCTGCCTCAGCCATACGAACGAATGGACGGCAGACGATGGCCAGACCGCTCTACGGTGCGCAGATGTGGCGCGAGGCCCGCCACCACCTGCTCGGCCTGCCCTTCGGCATCGCCGGCTTCCTGTTCACCGTGGTCACCTTCTCGGTGGGCACCTCGCTGAGCGTCACCGTCATCGGGCTGCCGATCCTCGCGGCCGGTCTGCGCGGCTGCCGACGGCTCGGCGCCGTGGCCCGCCGCCGGGCCCGGGTCGCGCTCGGCGCCCGGGTCGAGGAGCCGGAGCCGCTGCGGCCGCCGTCCCGCCCCGGCACCGCGGGCCGGGTGATCGCCGCGCTGGCCGACGGCCTGAGCTGGCGCTCGGCGCTCTACTGCCTGCTGATGCTGCCCTGGGGGATCATCAGCTTCACCGTCACGCTGACGCTGCTGGTGGCGTGCTTCCCGCTGCTGCCGTTCGCCGTGCGCTATCTGGCGGTGGCCCACCGGGTGCTGGTGGAGCTGCTGCTGGCGCCGAGCGCGCTGACGGCGCGGGTGCGCGAGCTGGAGGAGGACCGCGGCGCGGTGGTCGACACCGCCGCCGCCGACCTGCGCCGGATCGAGCGGGACCTGCACGACGGCGCCCAGGCCCGCCTGGTGGCGCTGGCCATGGACCTGGGCCTGGCCAAGGAGAAGCTGCTGGACACCGAGCTGTCGCCGGAGCAGGCCTCGGCCGCGCAGATGGTCGGCTCCGCCCACGGCGAGGTGAAGCTGGCCCTGCAGGAGCTGCGCGATCTGGCCCGCGGCATCCATCCGGCGGTGCTCACCGACCGCGGCCTGGACGCGGCGCTCTCCTCGGTGGCGGCCCGCTGCACGGTGCCCGGCGGGGTGCGGGTCAACGTCGACCTGTCCGGCCCGGACGGCACCCCCGAGCGCCCGGACTCGGCGGTCGAGGGGATCGCCTACTTCACCGTCAGCGAGCTGCTCACCAACACCTCCAAGCACGCCGCCGCCCGGCACGCCGCGGTGGACGTGTGGCGCTCGGCGGACCGGCTGATGCTCCAGGTCAGCGACGACGGCCGGGGCGGGGCCGATCCGCGGCCCGGCGGCGGGCTGGCCGGTCTGGCCGAGCGGGTCGGCTCGGTGGACGGGGTCTTCCTGGTCCAGAGCCCGGCGGGCGGCCCCACCACGGTGACCGTGGAGCTGCCCTGGCGCACCCGGGCGGCGCGCGCCGCCCGCTGACCCGGCGTACCACGGTCCGGCGGCCGCCCTTGCGCGGTACGCCGCCGGACCTGCTCCGACGGGGGCTCAGGAACCGAGCGTCCCCAGGGTGATGTTCGCGGTCATCGTCTGGCCGTTCCGGGTGTAGGTGACGGTGACGCTGGAGCCCGGCGTCAGCGAGGCCAGCGCGGTGGTCAGGTCGCTCAGGTCGGTGATCTGGGTGCCGCCGACCTTGGTGATCACGTCGCCGGGCTGCATGCCGGCGTTGGCGGCCGGCCCGCCCGAGGCGGCGTTGACCACCAGCACGCCGGCCGGCTTGAACTCGTTGGTGTAGTAGGTGCGGGCGCTGATGCCCAGCGCGGCCCGGCCGGAGTTGGTCACCTTGCCGTTCGCGATCAGCTGGTCGGCGATGCTGGTGATGGTGGCGCTGGGGATCGCGAAGCCGATCCCGGGGGCCGCGCTGCCGTTCAGCTGCTCGTCCACCGCGGCCAGCGTGTTGATGCCGATCACCTGGCTGGAGAGGTTCACCAGCGCACCACCGCTGTTGCCGGGGTTGATCGCGGCCGAGGTCTGCACCATGTTGCCGATGGTCGCGCCGGGCGAATCGGTGGTCTTGGGTTCGGTGACGGTCCGTCCGGTCCCGGAGACGATGCCCTCGGTGACGCTGCTGGACAGGCCCAGCGGGCTGCCCATGGCGAGGGTGATCTGGCCGAGCTGGACCTTGCCGCTGTCCCCGAAGACGGCGGGCTTCAGGCCGCTCGGCGGGCTGCTGAGCTTGATCACCGCGAGGTCGTCGTCGGGGTAGCTGCCGACCAGGGTGGCGTCCAGCAGGCTGGTGCTGTTGGCCAGGCTCACCTGGAAGCTGCTGGCGCTACCCACCACATGGGCGTTGGTGACGATGTCGCCCTTGCTGTCGTAGATGATCCCGGAGCCCAGCCCGGAGGCGGTGGTGATCTGCACCACCGAGGGCAGCACCTGGGCGATCACCTGCTCGTAGTCGTTCTGCAGCTGGTTGCTGGCGGTGGGCGCCGGCGAGGAGCCGCCGCTCGGGGTGGCGGTGCTGGCCGTGGAGGACGAGGACTTGCTGGAGCTGGTGCAGCCGCCGAGCGCCAGCACGGCACTGAGGGCCAGCACGGCCGCGGGCAGCGCGGCCCTGGGGCCGGTGGGGCGGGGGCCGGACGGGCTCGGGCGGGTGGGATCCTTCGTGGGCTGCACCTGGACTGCCTCCGGTTCCGGACATACGGCGTGCTGGCCCGGCCAAAGCCGGGCTTTGTCAGCATTTCACCGATATGTCCGATTCCTCGGCAGGGCACGCCGCCCTCCCGGCCGGCCACCGCCCCGAACGGCCTTACCGCTGCTCCGGAACGGCCGTCCCGTAGACCGCGTCCAGCGCGTAGACGCAGCGGTCCTTGCTGCTCACGAAGACCCGGCCCAGCGCGGCCACCGGAGACCCCGTCAGCTCGCCCTTGGTGCCCAGCTCCCAGCGCAGCCGGCCGGTCGCCAGGTCCACGGTGTGCAGCGAGTGGTCCCGGCTGCCCAGGTGCACCAGGCCGTCGGCCACCGCGGGCGCGCCGACCACCTCGCCGCGCGCCGAGTAGCGCCACAGCTCCCGCCCGTCCGCGGTGTCGAAGGCGTAGAGGGTGTCCCCGCTGGCGATCAGCGCGGTCCGCCCGGCCAGCACCACCGGCTCGGCCCCCTGCCGGCTGGCCGTGCGCGCCTGCCAGCGCACCCGGCCGGTCGCCGCGTCCAGCGCGTAGAGGGTGCCCAGGTAGTCGGCGACGTAGACGGCGGGCGACGGGCCGTCGTCCAGCACCGGCGGCGTGAACAGCACCACCGGGGCGTCGAACCGCCAGCGCTGCGCGCCGCCGGCCGCGTCCAGCGCGTACACCGCGGAGCCGGCGGTCACCAGCACCTGGCCGCCGCGCACCGCGGGGCGCGAGGGCACGTCCTCGCCGACCGGGAAGCTCCAGCGCGGCAGCCCGCCGCGGGCGTCCACGCAGCGCAGCCGGCCGCCGCCGTAGTAGTAGGCCGCGCCGCCGACCAGCGCCGGGCCGGACTGCGGGTTCTCGTAGTCCTGCTGCGCGTCCTCGGCCCGCCACAGCTCGGCGCCATTGGCGCTGGAGCGCGCCTGCACCCCGCCGCCGCGCAGCCCGCAGAGCAGCACGCCGTCGGCGGCGTCCAGCGAGTAGACCCAGCCGTCCAGCGAGGTCCGCCAGCGCTCGGCGCCGTCGGCCACGTCCACCGTGTAGAGGTGCGGGCCGTCGGCCGCGTGCAGCCGCCCGGCGTCCACCGCGACCGCCCAGGCCACGTCGCGGGTCTTGTAGCGGCGCCGGCCGGTGGCGATGTCCAGCGCGTGCACCTCGAAGCTGGAGATGAACAGGATGCCGTCGGCCACCAGCGGGGTGCCCCAGACGTCGTTGGACATCCGGAACCGCCAGGGCCGCCAGCGCCCGCCGGCCGGCTCCGGCGCCGGTTCGGCCGGCGCCGAGCCGCCGTCGGTCGCCCCCGACGCCCGGCGGACCCAGTCGGTGCCGATCGGGGCACCGGCCTGCCCGGCGTCGGTGTGCGCCTGCGGGCCGGGTCCTATCCGCACCGGACCGCCGGACAGCTGGATCTCCTGGACCGGGTCGCGCCGGTGCCGCCGGGCGCCCAGCTTGGCGGTGACCGGCTCGCCGTCCGGCCCGGCCGTGCCGGCCGTGCCGTGCGCGCCGGTCCGCGGGTCCAGCGTCTGCGCCCGGGACGGCTGCGCCGGCGCGCCCCACTGGCTCTCGGCCGCCCGCGGTCCGGCGTGCGCACCGTTCGGCGGGGTGTTGGCCAGATAGGGCGCGGGCACCACCGGCGGGGCGCTCGGCACCGGCGGCAGTGGGGCCTCGGGCGCCGGAGTCGGCGGCGCGGGCGGCTGGGCGGCCGGCCGGGCGGAGGCGGGCCGCCGGCGACGCTCGATCAGCTCCAGCGCGGTGGGCGGCAGCCAGTCGCCGCCCTCCTCCCCCGCGCCGTCCCGGGAGAACAGGTGCGGCGCCAGCTCGGCCTGGATCTGCGCGGGCGTCGGCCGGTGCTCGGGGGCCGGCCGCATGCAGGCCTGCACCAGGTCGGCCAGCTCGGCCGGCAGCCCGGTCAGGTCGGGCTCCTCGCGCAGCAGCTTGAAGACGGTCTCCACCGGGTTGCCACCGCGGAACGGCGGATGCCCGGTGGCGCAGAAGACCAGCAGCGAGCCGAGCGAGAACACATCGCTGGCGCCGGTCACGCTGCGGCTGTCCTTGGCCTGCTCCGGCGACATGTAGGCGGGCGTGCCGACCGCCACATTGGTCATGGTCAGGCGACTGGTCGAGACGCCGGCGGCGATCCCGAAGTCGATCACCCGCGGGCCGTCCTCCACCACCAGCACATTGGACGGCTTGAGGTCGCGGTGCACCAGGCCGGCGGCGTGGATGGACTGCAGCGCCTCCGCGATGCCGGCGACCAACCAGCGCACCGCGTCGACCGGCAGCGGCCCGCTCTCCTCGACCAGGTCCTCCATCGAGGGGGCCGGCACGTAGGCGGTGGCGAGCCAGGGCACCCGGGCGTCCGCGTCGGCGTCCACCACGGCCGCGGTGTAGAAACCGCCGACCGTCTTGGCCGCCGCGATCTCCCGGGCGAACCGGACCCGGAACAGCTCGTCCTCGGCCAGTTCGCCGCGCACCGTCTTGATCGCCACCCGGCGGCCGGAGGCGGACCGTGCCAAATACACCAGCCCCATCCCGCCGGCGCCGAGCCGCCCGAGCACCTCGAAGGGCCCGATCCGTCTCGGATCCTGCGCCGTCAGCTGGTCCACTCGGCTGCCACCTCCCCGTCCGCGCGCCACCCTCCCCCAGCCTTCGGCCGGGAGGTGCCCCCAGTGGGGCCGGGACCGATTCTCCAATGCCCCCGCCGTCTGAGCCAATCTCCCCCCACCGCTGCGGCCCCGCCGTGTCGCGTACCGCCGTCGCGTTCCGGCCACCTCGTCAGCTCGATGGCACCCGGCCGGATCTGACGGGCTTTCCGGCGTCACCGCATTCATGTGCCGCGCTACTCAGAGCAACCCGAGTCCCCTTCAGCCCACACGCCGTCACTCTGTGCCGCCATCAGCACACGGGGGGGCTTCGAATATCCCTATCACCTACCCGATAACCACCCCCCGGGCGGACTAATAGTCGCATCACCGAATCGCGCCATGATCGGTGCGCGGTAAGCTGACGGCATGACAGGACAAGTTCGCACCGTCGACGGTCGCGTCGCCGGGCGACGCGGACAGGAGACGCGGCAGAAGCTGCTCGACTGCCTCCGCGAGATGCTCAGCACGTCGCCGTACCGGGACGTCAAGGTCATCGACGTCGCCCGTATGGCGGGTACCTCCCCCGCGACCTTCTACCAGTACTTCCCGGATGTCGAGGGCGCCGTCCTCGAGATCGCCGAGGAAATGGCCAAGGACAGCGTCGAGCTCAAAGAGCTCATCGACGGAAAGTCCTGGGCAGGAAAGTCCGGCGCCACCACCTCCGAAGAACTGGTGGACGGATTCCTCGCCTTCTGGCGCAAGAACGATGCCATTCTGCGAGTGGTCACGCTCGGTGCCGCCGAAGGGGACAAGCGGTTCTTCAAGATCCGCATGACCGTCCTCAACTCGGTCGCCAAGCCGCTCGCGGATGCCATCAAGGAACTCCAGGCCAAGGGCCAGGCCGACAAGGCGCAGGACGCCGCGGCCGTGGCCGGGTCCCTGATCTCGCTGCTCGCTTCGGCGGCCGAGCACCAGAAGGCCTTCACCTCCTGGGGCGTCAAGGTCAAGGACCTCAAGCCAACCCTCGCCCCGCTGGTCTACCTGGGCATCACCGGCAAGAAGGCGCCCCGGTAGTCCGGCCCACCATCCGAACGGAACCGAGCAGTACCAACCGAACATCGTGCTCGCGCGTGGCCCCGGCCTCCTGTCCGGTGGAACGTCGGGCGGCGGCCGTGTCCTCGGGGGAGGTTCGCCGACGTACCGCAGCGCGCCGGCAGACGACGGCGGTGCGAGGCCCTGGCAGGGCCCCGCACCGCCGTCGCATTGTCCGCGCCCCGGTCAGGGGCAGCGCACCACCTGGCCGGCGTAGGCGAGGCCGCCGCCGAAGCCGAAGAGCAGCACCGGGTCGCCCGTGGTCAGCTCGCCGCGCTCGGCCAGCTTGCTGAACGCCAGCGGGATCGAGGCCGCCGAGGTGTTGCCGGAGTCGACCACGTCGCGGGCGATCACCGCGTCGGTGGCCCCCAGCTTGTTGGCGATCGCGTCGATGATCCGCAGATTGGCCTGGTGCGCCACGAAGCCCTTGAGCTCGCTCGGCTCGATCCCGGCCCGCTCGCAGGCCTGCCGGGCCAGTGGCGCGATCTTCGTGGTGGCCCACCGGAACACCGCCTGCCCCTGCTGGGCGATCACCGGCTGCCAGCCGGTGATGGTCACCGCGTCGCCCTTCTCCGGCTCCGAGCCCCACAGCACCGGGCCGATGCCCGGCTCCGCCCACTCCGGCTGGGCCACGACCACCGCCGCGCCCGCGCCGTCGGCGAAGATCACCGCGGTGGAGCGGTCGGTCCAGTCGATGGTGTCGCTCATCTTCTCGGCGCCGATCACCAGCGCCCGCGTGGCCGCGCCGGCCCGGATCGCGTGGTCGGCGGTGGCCAGCGCGTAGGAGAAGCCGGAGCAGACCGTGTTGATGTCGTAGGCGGCCGGCGTGCTGATGCCCAGCCGGGCCGCGACCGCGCAGGCGGTGTTGGGGCTGCGCTCGAAGGCGGTGCAGGTGGCGACCACCACCAGGTCGATCTCGGCGGGCGTCAGCCCGCTCGCGGCCAGCGCCTTCTGGGCGGCCTCGGTGGCCAGGTCGACCAGGGTCTCGTCCTGGGCGATGTGCCGCTGCCGGATCCCGACCCGGCTGCGGATCCACTCGTCGTTGGTGTCCAGCACCGCGGCGAGGTCGTCGTTGGTGACGACCTTGGGAGGCTGGTAGTGGCCAAGCGCGACGATGCGGGAACCGGTCATGATCCCACTCAACCCGGTTACTCGCGCGTCAGCCGGTCAGCGCCAGTGACAAGTTCCGGTGGCCAGGGCTGTAGAAGGCGAACAACACCCCTTGCCGCGCCTGGGCCGTCCGATTCCTCAGGTTGCGAGCGAGGCCGTGTCCCCCATCACGATGACCGGGTGGGCCGCCGGGTCCAGGGTCCGCACCAGCTCAGCCATGTGGTCCTCGGCGATCGAGACGCAGGCGTGGGTCGGGCCGCCGTGGTCGACGTGCAGCCAGACGCCGCCGCCCCTGGCGGTGCCCAGCGGCTCGCGCGGGTCCAGCGGGGAGCTGCCGGTGACCCGGTTGTAGTCGATCGCCACCACGTAGTCGAACGCGCCGGCCAGCGACTCGCCGTTGAAGCCGGTGCCACCCGCCACGAAGTCGCTGTCCTGGTGGTAGGGCAGTTTGCTGCCCGGGTCCGACTTCAGGCCGCCCGCGTCGCTGAGGGTGAAGACGCCGATCGGGCTGCGCAGGTCGCCGTTGCGCTTGTCGGTGCTCCAGCCCTGGTCGCCGTTGTGTGCGGGCCAGCTGACCCCCGGGCGCCAGCGGCCGTCCGGGGTGCGGCTCCACAGCGTCACGGTGGTGGCCGAGGAGTTCTTGTCGGAGCCGGAGGCCAGCACCACCTGGTTGGCCTCGGCCGGGATCTTGGCGGCGAAGGTCGGCCCCAGGCCGGGGATGGCCGCGAAGGTGCCGTCCGCGCGGTCCGAGCGGTCCGCCGCCGGGGTCTCGGTGTGCGGGTCGGGCGAGGCGGCCGCGGTCGGCCCGGCCGCGGACTGCCCCGGCCCCGGCTGCTGGGGCGCGGCCTGCGGCAGCGCGGACGGACGGCCGTGCGCGGCGAACGCGCCGCCCGGCCCCAGCACGAACCAGCCCGCGGCGGCCGCCGCCAGCACCACCGCGGTGCCCGGCAGGGCCCGGCTGCGACGCTTCGGCTTGCGCCGGCGCCCGCCGGCCCGCGCCCGCGGTCCGGGGGCCGCGCCCGCCTGGTCGGCCCCCGAGGGGGCGTTGGTTCGGCGTCGGCCGGCTGCACGATGGGATCCGGACATGTCGGAGATCATCCCAAACCGATAACCGATCGGTAAACCCGGCCTGCCCTAAATCCTTGTGAAACGACATCAGGGCAGGTCACAGGGGTGGGACTCAGAGACGCATCGCCTGCGGAACATCACGGCGGCCGAGCTCCGGGCCGTCGTACTCCCGGATGACCTCGTAGCGGGTGTTGCGCTCGACCGGCCGGAAGCCGGCGTCCCGGATCAGGTCGAGCAGGTCGTCACGGCCCAGCTTGTTGGGGGTGCCGAAGTTGTCCGCGTCGTGCGTGATCTTGTACTCGACCACCGAGCCGTCCATGTCGTCCGCACCGTGGCTGAGCGCCAGCTGCGCGGTGGTGACGCCGTGCATCACCCAGAACACCTTGACGTGCGGCACGTTGTCGAAGAGCAGCCGGGAGACCGCGAAGGTCTTCAGCGCCTCGGCGCCGGTGGCCATCTCGGTGCGCGCCATCAGCCGGTTGCGGACCACGCCGTCCTTGGAGTCGTGGAAGTCGTGCTGGTAGCGCAGCGGGATGAAGACCTGGAAACCGCCGGTCTCGTCCTGCAGCTCACGCAGCCGCAGCACGTGGTCCACCCGGTGCCGGGGCTCCTCGATGTGCCCGTAGAGCATGGTGCAGGGGGTCTTCAGGCCCTTGCTGTGCGCCAGCCGGTGGATCCGCGACCAGTCCTCCCAGTGGGTCTCGTGGTCGACGATGTGCTGGCGGACCTCCCAGTCGAAGATCTCCGCGCCACCGCCGGTCAGCGACTCCAGGCCGGCGTCGATCAGCTCGTCCAGGATCTCACTGGCACTCAGCCCGCTGATCTTCTCGAACCAGTGGATCTCGGTGGCGGTGAACGCCTTCAGCGAGACGTTCGGCAGCGCCGCCTTCAGCTCGCGCAGGCTGCGCGGGTAGTAGCGCCAGGGCAGCGTGGGGTGCAGGCCGTTGACGATGTGCAGCTCGGTCAGCGACTCGCTCTCCATCGCCTTGGCGAGCCGCACCGCCTCCTCGATCCGCATCGTGTAGGCGTCCTTCTCGCCCGGCTTGCGCTGGAACGAGCAGTACGCGCAGGAAGCGGCGCAGACGTTGGTCATGTTCAGGTGGCGGTTGACGTTGAAGTGGACGACGTCGCCGTTCTTCCGCGTCCGCACGTGGTGGGCCAGGCCGCCCAGCCAGGCCAGATCGTCGCTCTCGTAGAGCGCGATGCCGTCCTCGCGGGTCAGGCGCTCGCCCGCGTAGACCTTCGCCTCCAGCTCGCGCTTCAGCCCTGCGTCCATGCGGTGCCCCGCCTCCTGTGTCCTGCCGTTCAAAGTCCGGACACGAGACTACGCCTATGCCGTCAGCAGCTCGGACAGCAGCGTCGGTTCGATGTTGCCGCCGCTGACCACGGCTGCGAACACCCGGCCGCCCAGCTCGTCCGCGCGGTGCAGGTAGGCGGCCGTCGCCACCGCGCCGGAGGGCTCGGCGACCAGCCGGCCGCGCCGGGCCAGCACCGCCACGGTGTCCCGGATCTCCTGCTCGCTCACCGTCACTATGTCGTCCGCATAGGCCTGCAGGTGCTCGAACGGCAGCACCCCGACGCAGACGTTGCGCAGCCCGTCGGCGATCGTCCGGTAGGTGTCGGCGACCGGCCAGGGCGTCCGGGCGCCGGCCCGCAGGCTGGCCTGGGCGTCGGCGGCCAGCTCCGGCTCCACCCCGATCACCCGCACCCCGGGGGTGGTCAGCTTGATCGCCGCCGCGACACCGCTGATCAGCCCGCCGCCGGAGACCGGCACCAGCACGGTGTCCAGCTCGTCGGGGGCGTCCTCGCCGATCTCCAGGCCGACCGTGCCCTGCCCGGCGATGATGTACGCGTCGTCGAACGGCGGCACCCAGACGTAGCCGTGGCGCTCGCTCAGCTCGGCCGGCACGCTCTCCCGCTCCTCGGGCGACACCATGATCACCTCGGCGCCGTAGGAGCGGGTGCTCTCGACCTTGACGGCCGGGGAGCCCTCCGGCATCACGATCACGGCCTTGATCCCGAGCAGTTCGGCCGCGTAGGCGACCGCCTGGGCGTGGTTGCCGCTGGACTGGGCGACCACCCCGCGGCCCCGCTCCCGCTCGGTCAGCGCGGCCAGCCGGTTGTAGGCACCGCGGATCTTGAAGGCGCCCGTCGGCTGGAGGTTCTCCGGCTTCAGCCAGAGCCGGCGGGTGCCCGCTGCCGCCCACGGGCAGGGCATCAGCGGGGTGCGGACCGCCACCCCGGCGATCCGCCGCTGGGCCGCCCGCAGCTCCTCCAGACTCACCAGCGCCATCGGTGCCACGCCCCCTTCTCGATCGTCCCGGTGCTCAGTCGCCGGCCAGCGGCAGGTCGCTGACCCGGCTCTCCCACTTGGTCGAGAGCACCACCGTGGTCCTGGTGCGGGCCACGCCCTTGGTGCCGGAGAGCCGCTTCACCACCGACTCCAGGCCCTCCACATCGGACACCCGCACCTTGAGCATGTACGAGTCGTCGCCCGCGATGAACCAGCAGTCCTCCACCTCGCCGAGGTCCTTCAACCGGTGCGCCACGTCCTCGTGGTCGGCCGCGTCGGTCAGCTGAAGACCGATCAGCGCCGTCACGCCGAAGCCGAGCGAGGCCGGATTGACCGTCGCCCGGTAGCCGGTGATCACACCGGCCTGCTCCAGCCGGTTGATCCGGTCCGTGACGCTCGGCCCGGACAGGCCCACCAGACGGCCCAGTTCCGCGTAGGAGGCCCGCCCGTTCTCGCGGAGCGCCTGGATGAGCTGTCTGTCCACCGTGTCCATGTACCGTCCCGCGTCCTTCCGAGCAGATATCGCACAGAACATACTCTCCCGGCCGGAGGCTTCTTACGCCCCCCGCGCCGCTCGGGCCGCACCCAGCTCGCCCGCCCACCGCCGGTACAGCCGATGCGGCACGCCGACCGCGTCCAACACCCGCCCCGCCACGAAGTCCACCAGCTCCTGGGCGGTCGAGCCGCCCGCGTAGAAGCCCGGTGAGGCCGGCAGGACCACCGCGCCGGCCGCGTCCAGTTCCACCAGGTGACGCAGCGTCACCGAGTCCAGCGGGGTCTCCCGGACGCAGACCACCAGCGGCCGCCGCTCCTTGAGCGTCACCGCCGCCGCCCGCTGCAGCAGGTCCTTGCTCAGCCCCAGCGCGATCCCGGCCACCGCCCCGGTGGTGGCCGGGACCACCAGCATCCCCTTGGCCGGATAGGAGCCGCTGGACGGACCCGCCGCGAAGTCACCGGCCGCCCAGTAGCGGACGTTGCCCAGGTCCACCTCGGCACCGATCCAGGCCGCCAGGTCGGTCTGCCAGTGCGCGTCCCGGAACGAGATCCCGGTCTCGTCCAGGATGGTCAGCCGGGCCGCCCGGCTGACCACCAGGTCCACCGCCTCGCCGGCCGCCAGCAGCGCCCGGATCACCGACGCCGCGTACGGCGTGCCGGAGGCCCCGGAGACCGCGACCACCCAGGGCCGCCGTACACCGTGCTTCTCGTCCATTTCGTGAGCCACCCGGTCACCCTAGGGCCTGCCGCGGGGCCGGGCGGGGCAGGATGGCTCCGTGACTGCTCCGGTTCTGCACGACCTCACCCATCAGGTCACCACCGGCATGCCCGTCTACCCGGGCGATCCCGTGGTGGCCCTGCGCCCGGCGCTGACCACCGACGCCGCCGGCGTCAACGTGCTCTCGGTCCACCTCGGCTCGCAGTCGGGCACCCATGTGGACGCGCCGTACCACGTGGACGTCACCTGGCCGACCCTGGACGGGCTGCCGCTGGAGCGCTTCACCGGTCCAGCCGTCCTCGCCGACCTGCGGGCGCTGCCGGCCCGCAGCGCGGTGACGGCCGAGCAGCTGGCGCCCGCGCTGGAGCGCTGGACCCCGGGGGCGATCCTGCTGCTGGCCACCGGCTGGCCCCGGTTCTGGGGCACCGAACGCTACCTGGCGCACCCGTATCTGACCCCCGAGGCGGCGCAGGCGATCGTCGACGCCGGGGTGCGCACCGTCGGTGTGGACGCGCTGAGCATCGACCCCACCCCCGACCCGGGCCCCGGCGACCCCGCGGTGGCCGCGCTGCTCGCCGACCTGACGGACGATCACGACCCCGGTGCCGGGGAGTCGGCCGAGCCGCCGGCGCTGGCCGCCCACCGGATCCTGCTCGGCGCCGAGGGCGGCGGGGTGATCGCCGAGAACCTCACCGACCTGACCGCCCTGCTGGAGGCCCAGGCCCGGGACAAGCCGATCCGGCTCAGTCTCTTCCCACTGCGGCTGGCGGCCGCCGACGGCGCCCCGATCCGGGCGGTGGCCGAGGTCGGCTGACGGGTGTTCGGCTACGGCAGTCCCGCCTCTTGGTCTAGACCAACTTGTGACGCCCCGCTAGGCTGACCAGCCATGGCAGAGATCATCGGTGTCGTCGAGCGGCTCTGGCGCTACCCCGTGAAGTCCACCGGCGGGGAACGCCTCGGGCAGGTGGCCATCGATGAACGCGGCCTGGCCGGCGACCGGCTCTACGCCGTGCGCGACGGCGACGGCAAGTTCGGCTCGGGCAAGAGCACCCGCCGGTTCCGCCGGATGGACGGCCTGCTGCGGCTCGGTTCCCGGCTCGGCCACCGGCTCGACCGCCCCGAGCTGCTCGACCCGCTCGGCCGCGCCGTCGCCGACCCCACCGCGTTCCTCCGCGCCTACCTGCAGCGCGACGACGTGGCGCTGGCCCGCGAGGACACCGTCTCGCACTTCGACCAGCTGCCGGTCAGCGTGGTCAGCACCGCCACCCTGGACTGGCTGCGCGACACCCTGCCCGGCACCCTGGTCGACGAGCGGCGGTTCCGCCCCAACATCGTGCTGCGCACCCCACCCGGCACCCGCCCGTTCTGCGAGGACGACTGGTTCGGCCACGAGGGCGGGTTCGGCTCCGGCGCCCGGCTGGCCTTCGTCCGCTCCAGCGAGCGGTGCGTGATGGCCACCACGGCCCAGCCGGGGCTGCCGCACGCCCCCGAGCTGCTGAAGCTGATCGCCGCCGAGCACGGCAACCGGCTGGACGCGCTGGCCGCGGTCAGCGCGCCCGGGCCGGTCCGGGTCGGCGACCGGCTACGGCTGCGCTGAACCGCCCCGCGCGGGCAGCAGGCAGAACGGGTGCCCCGCCGGGTCCGCGTAGATCACCCAGCCGCCCTGGCGCTGCAGGAAGGCCGCGCCGTGGGCGGTCACCTCGCGCTCCGCGACGGCCAGGTCGGGCACCTTCACGTCCAGGTGCACCTGCTGCGGGTGGGCCGGGTCCGGCCACTGCGGCGGGTGGTAGTCCACCACCCGCTGGAAGCACAGCACCAGGCCCGCCGGGGTGTGCAGGGTCGACCAGTCCTCATCCAGCGACCAGCGCGGGTCCGGACGGTCCACCTCCCCGCCGAGCAGGGTCGCGTAGAACCGGGCCAGCGCCGGCGGGTAGTGGCAGTCCAGGACCACGCACTCCAGCGTGCCGAGCATGACGGGCGCCTCCTCGCGATCGACGTGTTGCGGCCGGTCTTCGTGCGGCCAGCATGCCGCACCACGGCTCAGCTGAACCGCAAGCCGCGCAGGATCAGGTCCAGCAGGGCGAAGACGAACAGCGAGATGCCGACGAAGCCGTTGATGCTGAAGAACGCCCGGTTCAGCCGCGAGATGTCGTGCGGCCGCACGATCGAGTGCTCGTAGACGAAGGCCACCGCCACCATGACGAGGCCGACGTAGAACGCCGGACCGGCGTGGGTCAGCACCGCGTAGCAGAGCAGCAGGGCGGTGGTGATCGCGTGGCAGGCCCGGGCCCCGTGCAGGGCGCCCGCGATGCCGAACCTGGCCGGCACCGAGCGCACCCCCTCGGCGCGGTCCGCGTCCACGTCCTGGCAGGCGTAGATCAGGTCGAAGCCGCCGATCCAGACGCCGACCGCCAGGCCCAGCACCACGGCCTCCCAGGACCAGCTGCCGGTGACCGCCAGCCAGGCGCCGACCGGGCCCATCGCCTGCGCCAGGCCGAGGATCGCCTGCGGGAAGTCGGTGAACCGCTTGCCGTACGGATAGACCACCATCGGCACCACCGCGACCGGCGCCAGCGCCAGGCAGAGCGGGTTGAGCAGCGCCGCCGCACCCAGGAACACCAGCAGCGCCACCGCCGAACCGGTGTAGGCGGTGCGCAGCGAGACCGTGCCGGTGACCAGCTCGCGCCCCGCGGTGCGCGGGTTGCGGGCGTCCAGCTCGCGGTCGATGATCCGGTTCGCGGCCATCGCGAAGGTGCGCAGGCTCACCATGGCGATGGTGACGATCAGCAGCTCGCCCCAGTGGATCCGCTTGTTCGCCAGGAACATCGCGGTGAAGGAGGCGATGTAGGCGAACGGGAGGGCGAAGACCGAGTGCTCGATCATCACCAGGCGCAGGAAGGACTTGATCTTGCCTGGGGGCGGCGCCTCGAAGAGCTCGGCAGTGGTCACAGCCCGGGAACACCCCCGCGCGAGCGGGGGGCACGGCGACCGCCCCTCACTCCAAGCTTGTCATCCATCACAGCCCGTATTCCTTCCAGCGCTTGGTCACCAGGGCCGCCGTGGCGGGGTCCGAGGTGATCATCTCGGGCCAGCCGCCGTCGCGGGTGTAGCCCTCCTCGGGGAGCTTACGGGTCGCGTCGATGCCCGCCTTGCCGCCCCAGAACTTCTGGTACGAGGCGTGGTCCAGGTGGTCCACCGGGCCCTCGACCACGCTCAGGTCGCGGCTGTAGTCCACGTTGCCCAGGGCCCGCCAGGCGACCTCCTGGTAGTCGTGCACATCGCAGTCGGCGTCCACCACGATGATCAGCTTGGTCAGCGACATCATGTGGGCGCCCCAGATCGCGTGCATCACCTTCTGGGCGTGCTTGGGGTACTTCTTGTCGATCGAGACGATCACGCAGTTGTGGAAGCCGCCGGCCTCCGGCAGGTCGTAGTCCACGATGTCCGGCACGATCACCTTGAGCAGCGGCAGGAAGAACCGCTCGGTGAACTTGCCCAGCGGCCCGTCCTCGGTCGGCGGCCGACCGACCACGATGGACTGCAGCAGCGGGCGGCGGCGCATGGTGACGCAGTCGATGCTGAGCGCGGGGAAGAGCTCCTGCGGGGTGTAGAAACCGGTGTGGTCGCCGAACGGACCCTCCGGCAGCAGCTGGTCGGGCTCCAGCCAGCCTTCGAGGACCACCTCGGCGTCGGCGGGCACCTGCAGCGGCACCGTCTTGCAGTCGACCATCCGGACCCGCTCACCGGCCACGAAGCCCGCGAACAGGTACTCGTCGATGTCGCCGGGCAGCGGGGCGGTGGCCGCGTAGGTCACCACCGGCGGGCAGCCGAAGGCGATCGCCACCGGCAGCTTCTCGCCGCGCTTGGCCGCCACGGCGGCGTGGTTGCGGCTGTCCTTGTGGATCTGCCAGTGCATGCCGATGGTGCGCTTGTCATGCCGCTGCAGCCGGTAGAGGCCGAGGTTGCGGACCCCGGTGTCCGGGTCCTTGGTGTGGGTCAGGCCCAGGTTGAAGAACGAGCCGCCGTCCTTGGGCCAGGTGAACAGCGCGGGCAGCTGGTCGAGGTCGACGTCCTCGCCGCTGAGCACCACTTCCTGCACCGGCGCCTCGCCCGGCTTGACCTTGCGCGGCGGCACGTGGGTCATCGAGGCGAGCTTGCCGAAGGCGTCCCGGACGCCGGTGAAGCCGTGCGGGAGCTCTGGCTTGAGCAGCCCGGCGATCTTGTCGGCGATGTCGTCGGGGGACTTCAGGCCGAGCGCCTTGGCCAGTCGGCGCTCGGTGCCGAAGACGTTCATCGCCAGCGGCATCGAGGCGCCCTTGACCTTCTCGAAGAGCAGCGCCGGGCCCTTGGCCTTCTGCACCCGGTCGACGATCTCCCCGATTTCCAGATGGGGGTCGACCTCGGCCTTGATGCGCTTGAGGTCGCCTTCGCGTTCCAGGGCCCGCAGGAAGGAGCGGAGATCGTCGTATGCCATGGCAGCAGTATCGGGCACCTGGTGAACGGCTCCGGCGCCAGCCCCGCCCGCGGCCGGCTTTCGCGCCGCGCTAGCGGCCGTTCGCGGCTTTTGGCGCATCCCTACGATTTCGACCCGCCGCGGCCCGCGGTGCCCCGGCGCCGGTACGGTTCCGGGGGCACCCGCCGCCTGCCCCGGCCATGATCGGCCCCGGTACTGCCATACCCCTGCTGAGCTGGGCATCTGCGAGGAGTAAACTACGCCCCTACAGTTGACGGGCACCTTTCACGCCGGCCCGCGCCGATCACCCCCAGGCCCGCCCCGAGAGCGGCTCCCCGGCCGGTGCGCTGTATGGCTCCCACAGGTAAAGCTCCTGGACCTTGTACGGAATCAACGCCGAATCAGGGTGGCCGCGCCTCGTAGTGTCGTAGGGGAAGCACGAAATCGCAGCCGGGGCCCTACGACCGACACCGACTGCTCACTCGTTCGGGAGTTGGGAGTTCGAGATGCCGGTGGTGCAGGAGAGCGCGGCGGGGGACCCGGCCGACGCCCGCGGCCGGGTGGCGGAGCTCCTGGAGCTGCGCGACCAGGTGCGGCGCGGCCCGAGCGACAAGGCGACCGAGGCGCAGCACGCCAAGGGCAAGCTGACCGCCCGCGAGCGGATCGAGCTGCTGCTGGACGAGGGCTCCTTCCACGAGGTGGAGCCGCTGCGCCGGCACCGCGCCCAGGGCTTCGGCCTGGAGGCCAAGAAGCCCTACACCGACGGTGTGATCACCGGTTGGGGCACCGTGCACGGCCGCACGGTCTTCGTCTACGCGCATGACTTCCGGATCTTCGGCGGCGCGCTGGGCGAGGCCCACGCCCAGAAGATCCACAAGATCATGGACAAGGCGATCGCCGCCGGTGCCCCGCTGGTCTCGCTGAACGACGGCGCCGGCGCCCGCATCCAGGAGGGTGTCACCGCGCTGGCCGGCTACGGCGGCATCTTCCAGCGCAACACCAAGGCTTCGGGCGTGATCCCGCAGATCTCGGTGATGCTCGGCCCGTGCGCCGGCGGCGCCGCCTACAGCCCCGCGCTGACCGACTTCGTCTTCATGGTCCGCGAGACCAGCCAGATGTTCATCACCGGCCCCGACGTGGTGCAGGCGGTGACCGGCGAGAAGATCTCGCAGAACGGCCTGGGCGGCGCCGATGTGCACTCCGCCGTCTCCGGCGTGGCGCACTTCGCCTACGACGACGAGCAGTCCTGCATCGAAGAGGTGCGCTACCTGCTGTCGATGCTGCCGCAGAACAACCGCGAGATGCCGCCCGCCACCCCGGCCGAGGACCCGGTCACCCGCCGCTGCGAGGCGCTGCTCGACCTGGTGCCGGCGGACGGCAACCGCCCGTACGACATGCACAAGGTGATCGAGGAGATCGTCGACCACGGCGAGTACCTGGAGATCCACGAGCGCTGGGCGACCAATGTGATCGTGGCGCTGGCCCGGATCGACGGCCATGTGGTCGGCCTGATCGCCAACCAGCCGCAGTCGCTGGCCGGCGTGCTGGACATCAACGCCTCGGAGAAGGCCGCCCGCTTCGTCCAGATGTGCGACGCCTTCAACATCCCGCTGCTCACCCTGCTCGACGTCCCCGGCTTCCTGCCCGGCGTCGACCAGGAGCACGGCGGCATCATCCGGCACGGCGCCAAGCTGCTCTACGCCTACTGCAACGCCACCGTGCCGCGGATCTCGCTGATCCTGCGCAAGGCCTACGGCGGCGCCTACATCGTGATGGACTCGCAGTCCATCGGCGCCGACCTGACCTACGCCTGGCCGACCAACGAGATCGCCGTGATGGGGGCCGAGGGCGCCGCCAACGTGATCTTCCGCCGCGACATCAACGGCGCCGAGGACCCGGACGCGATGCGGACCCAGAAGATCAAGGAGTACAAGACCGAGTTGATGCACCCCTACTACGCCGCCGAACGCGGCCTGGTGGACGACGTCATCGACCCGACCGAGACCCGCGAGGTGCTCGCCGCCGCGCTCGCCATGCTCCGTACCAAGCACGCCGACCTGCCCAGCCGCAAGCACGGCAACCCCCCGATGTGACGGGCCGCCGCGTCGCGGACCGCGGCGCGCCCTGACCGTCCCCCAGTCACTCGCACTCTGGAGCGCATCCGATGACCGAGCCCCTGGTCCGCATCACCCGCGGCACCCTGACCGATGACGAGCTCGCCGCCCTGACCGCCGTACTGATGGCCCGGGCCGCCGCCGTGCAGGCCGTGCCCGCCGCCTCCCCGGTGGTCGAGCCGATCGCCCGCTGGCAGCGCCTGGAGCGCCGCCCGGCGTACTTCTCGCCCTTCAGCTGGCAGCAGGCCGCGTAGCCGGCGCCCATCTCGACACGGGGCCGTGCCCCAGCCGCTCGCCGCGGCCCTCGATCGCGGCGGGCGGCACCGTTTTCCCGGTCGGGCGGCTGGCCCTTCGGGTCGGGCGGCTATCCCTCTTGGGTCAGGCGGCCGTCCGGTCAGGCGGCGACCAGGGCCGAGGAGCGCCCGGCGTGCATCAGCTGCAGGTGGGCGGCGAGCAGGTGCGGGTCCTGGTCGAGCCAGAGCCGCAGCGCGGCGCCCAGCATCGCGCAGCCGGAGCCGAGCCGCACCCCGGTGGCGCCGGCCACCGCGTCGGCCGCCGGGACCAGCAGGTCGGCCAGCGGGCCGGGCAGCCAGACGGTCAGCGCGCACGGCGCGGGCTCGGTCAGCGCGGCCAGCAGCCGGTAGGCGCGGGCCGTGCCGTGCAGGGTGGGCAGGATGTCCAGCAGTCCGTCGGCGACCACCTCGGAGAGGTCGCTGCGGTGGCCCTGTGCCAGGCTGCGCAGCAGCCGGCGCTCCGCCACCGTGATCCGGACCGTCAGCATGATCTCGTCGCCGTCCACGGCGCGGTCCTCCTCACTCCGGTACGTTCTGCTTCGGCGCGGCCGCTGCAAACGCTGTGACCCTGCCCAGTTCGGCGGCCGCCATGCCGCACTGTGCCGACTCTCACTCACTTCGGGGCAACGCCGGGCGGCACCAGTGCAGGTGCCGCCCGTTGGCGGCCCGTCAGCCCACGCCGGCGTAGGAGTGCTTGCCGGTGATGAAGATGTTCACGCCGTAGAAGTTGAACAGGAAGCAGGCGAAGGCCAGCAGCGCCAGGTAGCCCGCCTTGCGGCCCTTCCAGCCGGCGGTGGCGCGGGCGTGCAGGTAGGCCGCGTAGACCACCCAGGTGATGAAGGACCAGGTCTCCTTCGGGTCCCACTCCCAGTACTTGCCCCAGGCCGCCTCGGCCCAGATCGCGCCCGCGATGATGGTGAAGGTCCACAGCGGGAAGACCATCGCGTTGATCCGGTAGGAGAGCTTGTCCAGGGTCGGGGTGGCGGGCATCCGCTCGAACACCGAGGCCGGGATCTTGAACGGGCCGTTCGGCAGCCCGGCCGCCTTGCGCTTGTCGTAGGACTCCCGGGCCAGGTAGACCGCGGTGCTGGCGAAGGCCGCGTAGAAGGCACCACCGCAGATGATCGCGGTGCTGACGTGGATGGCCAGCCAGTAGGAGTGCAGCGCCGGCACCAGTTGCTCGGAGTCGGTGTAGAGCACGCTGGTGGCCAGGCCCAGGGTGAGGGCGGCGGCCAGCACGGCGGGCAGGCCGAGCCAGCGGACGTTCTTGCCCAGGGCCAGCAGGATCAGGTACGCGCCGACCGTGGTGAGCGCGAAGGCGCAGGAGAACTCGTACATGTTCCCCCACGGGGGACGCATCACCGAGAAGCCGCGGAAGGCCACCCCGGCGACGTTCAGCAGCGCGCCCAGCACGGTCAGCGAGATGGCGATCCGGCCGAACATGTCGGCCCGCTCGCTGCTGCCGGCGGCGCCCGGGCCGTCCACGGCCTGCTCGCCGTCGCCGCGGCCGCTGGTCACCACGGTGGCGCCCTCGCCGGCCAGCGCGGTGCGGGTCAGCGTGGTGGTGCCGCCGCCGGCGGCGGCCACCGTGACGGTGACCTTCTTGGCCTTCTTGGCGGCTGCCGTCGGCGAGGCCGCCGCGGCGGCGGCGTCGGCGAGGCTGGCCTGCTCGACCGAGCGGCGGGCCACCGCACCCTTGCTGCCGAAGGTCCACTCGAACATGTGCGCGAACATGGCCAGCACGTACACGCCCATGGCCGACCAGATGCACTTGTTGGACAGGTCAGCCAGATGGGAGTTCACCCCGGAGGCGAGGAGGGACACCGTCTACTCCTTGGTTTCATCGACCGGGGCTGACACGGCGTCAGCCGGTTCGGATTCGTCGTCTGCCGGGGCATCGTCCTCTAGCGCCGGGGCATCGTCCTGCAGGTCGACGGCGAGTTCGGCGAGCTCTTCGGCGATCTTCGCCGACTCGCTGCGGCCCAGGCCGGCCAGCTCCACCAGGGTCCGGCCGTCCGGGGTGGCGACGGCCCGCACCCAGATCCGGCGGCGCTGCACGAAGAGCGAGCCGACCAGGCCGACGATCGCCAGCACCGCGCCGGTGAGCGCGACCGAGTTGCCGGGGCGGTGCGACACCGAGAAGGTGGCCCACTTCTTGTAGCCGTCGAAGCTGATCGAGCCGTAGCCGTCCGGCAGGGTCCAGCCCTGGCCGACGGCCAGCTTGACCTTGGCGGGCTGACCGTCCTGGACCATCTGGGTCAGGTGGCTCATGTCGAGCTGGTAGACGTTCTGCGGCACGCCGGATTCGGTGCCCAGGTCGCCCGAGTAGGCGGTCAGCACCAGCGCCGGCTCGGTGGCGCCCGGGAAGAGCGAGCGCGGGCCGGTGGTGGCGTCGAAGTTGGCCGGCGGGGTGGGCAGGAAGAAGCCCGAGAACCCGAGCTCGACCTTCTTGCCGTCCTTCTGGCCGTAGTCGCCGACCTTGACCACACCGGTGGAGGTCAGGTTGCTGTCCTGGGGCAGGAACGGCACCGCGTCGTGGTAGACCACCTTGCCGCTGCCGTCCTTGACCGTGACCACCGGCGCGTAGCCGTGGCCGATCAGGAAGACCTTGCTGCCGCCGATCTCCAGCGGGTTGTTGACCGAGATGTCGCCGGCCTTCAGCTTGGTCGGGTCCTCGCCCTGCCAGTAGTGGATGTGGGCGGTGAACTCCCGGGGCTGGCCGATCTGGGGGCCGGTGAGCTGGTAGGTGTCGGTGAAGCCGTCCAGCTTGAAGCCGAACGGGTCCAGGTCCTGGGAGGTGTAGAAGGCCGTGCCGGAGAAGTCGTCCAGCTGGGTCATGGTGTTGGAGAAGCCGTCGCCCTCGACCACCAGCTTGCCGCCCTGGCCGCTGGCCAGGGCGGCCCAGGCGAAACCGGCCAGCAGGGCGAACAGCGAGAGGTGGAACAGCAGGTTGCCGACCTCGCGCAGATAGCCCTTCTCGGCCGCCACCGCGCCACCGGACACGTGCGCCCGGAACCGCCGCTTGCGCAGCAGCCGCTGCGCCGCCGCCACCGCGGCCTCGGGGTCGGCGTCGGTGCGCCAGGCCGCGTAGACCGGCATCCGGGTCAGGTTGGCCGGCGCCGCCGGCGGCTTGGCCCGCAGCACGCCGACGAACTGCCAGGTGCGCGGGATGATGCAGCCGGCCAGCGAGATGAAGAGCAGGATGTAGATCGCGGAGAACCAGACCGAGCTGTAGACGTTGAACAGCTGGAGCTTGTCGTAGAGCGGGGCCAGCCCCTTGTGGGTGGCCTTCCAGGTCTGCACCTTGAAGGCGTTCTCACTGGTCTGCGGGATCAGCGAGCCCGGGATGGCTGCCAGCGACAGCATGAAGAGCAGGATCAGCGCGACCCGCATCGAGGTCAGCTGACGCCACATCCAGCGCAGCCAGCCCAGCACCCCTATCCCGGTGGGGCCGTCCGACTCCACCGGGGCGCTGGTCAGCCGCTCGGCGGCTGCGTCTTCGGGCTGCTCGGTGCGCAGCTCGGTGTCACTCACGATCAGATTCCGATCTCGCCGCTGGGGGCCAGGTACTGGAGCTGGTTGACCAGGTAGTCCCAGCCACCGGTGATCAGCAGCACACCGACGACGACCAGCATCGCGCCGCCGATCCGCATCACCCACTGGTAGTGCTTCTTGATGAAGCCGAAGGCGCCGACCGCCTTGCGGAAGGCGAGCGCCGCCAGCACGAACGGCAGGCCGAGGCCCACACAGTAGACCGCCATCAGGAACGCGCCACGACCGGCACTGGCCTGGTTGAACGAGAGCGCCTGGAGCGAGGCCATGGTCGGCCCGATGCACGGGGTCCAGCCCAGCCCGAAGACCACGCCGAGCAGTGGTGCACCGATCAGGCCGACCGCGGGGCGCCGGTGCGAGCGGACCTCCCTGGTGGAGAACCCGGGCAGCACGCCCGCGAACGCCAGGCCCATCAGGATGGTGAAGCACCCCAGCACGATGTTGATGGTGTGCCGGTACTCCTGCAGAGTCTGGCCGAACTCGCCGAAGGCCGCGCCGAACGACACGAAGACGGCGGTGAAGCCGAGGATGAAGAGCAGCGCGCCGAGCAGCATCCGGCCGCGCCTGCGCCCCTGGGCATCGGCCAGGTCGGCCGCCGAGAAGCCGGTCACGTAGGAGAGGTAGCCCGGCACCAGCGGCAGCACGCAGGGCGAGAAGAACGAGACCAACCCGGCGGCGACCGCCACCGGCACGGCGAGCAGCAGCGGGCCGCTGAGCACCGTCTGGTTGACGTCGTCGGCGAGGATCACGACTTCTCCGCGAGGATCGGCGAGACCATCGAGTCCAGCTCGTCCGGGGTGAGCCCCTTCATCGCGCGGGCGGCCAGCCGGCCCTGGCGGTCGATCACCACGGTGGTCGGGATCGACTGCGGGTTGAGGCTGCCCTTGGGGAACTTGAGGATCTGGGTGCCGTCCGGGTCGTAGATGCTCGGGTAGCTGATCCCGTTGAGGTCCTCGAACCGCTTGGCGTTGGTCACGTCGGTGTCGCGGGTGTTGATCCCGAGGAACTGGACGCCCTGGCCCTTGTACTTCTCGTAGACCTGCTCCAGGCCCTTGGCCTCGGCCCGGCAGGGCGAGCACCAGGAGCCCCAGATGTTGAGCACCACGATCTTGCCCTGGAAGTCGGACAACGCGGTGGGCTTGCCCTCCAGGTCGTTGCCGCTGATCGCGGGTGCCGCCGTGCGGGCCGTCACCGGCACGGTGGCGATGCCGCCGCTGCCCATGACGAACCCGGCCTGGGCGTCACCGCTTCCGCCGGAGCCCGAGGAGCTGCAACCGGCGAGGGTCAGGGCGGCTGCCGCGGTGAGCACGGCGGCCATGCGGAGGCGAGGCGTACCAGACATGTGAAAAGTTTCGCATGGCACTTTCAGCCGGTTCAGGGGGGTCCGCCCTTGTGTGTCGGACCCCCGCTGACCTGTGGCTGTAAAGAACTTCTAAGACGCAGCGCCGGTGGTTAGGCCCCGAAGCTCTTGGCCACCGGCGCGTCCCCGCGCTTGCCCTTGCCGGCCAGGTGGGCCGGCAGCAGGTCGCGGGCCGGCTCCGAGTAGCCGATCGAGACCAGCTTGTCGCCCTCGTAGGTGAAGCTGGTGAGCGACGCCAGCGAGCACTGCCGCTTGCGCGGGTCGTGCCAGAGCCGGCGCTTCTCGGCGAACGAGCGGGCGATCCAGATCGGCGACTGGTGGCTGACCGCCACCGCCTCGTGGCCGCGGGCGGCGTCCCGGGCGGCGGCCAGCGCGGCCATCATCCGCACCGCCAGGTCGATGTACGGCTCGCCCCAGGACGGGCGGAACGGGTTGGTCAGGTACTTCCAGGCGGACGGGTTCTTCAGCGCGCCGTCGCCGACGCCGAAGACCTTGCCCTCGAAGACGTTGCCCGCCTCGATCAGCCGCCCGTCGACCGCGATGTCCAGGCCGTGCGCCTTGCCGATCGGCGCGGCGGTCTCCTGGGCCCGCTCCAGCGGGGAGGCCACCACATGGGTGATGTCCCGGTCGGCGAGGTGCTCGGCGACCCGGTCGGCCATCTGCCGGCCCAGCTCGGAGAGGTGGTAGCCGGGCAGCCGGCCGTAGAGCACGCCCTCCGGGTTGTGCACCTCGCCGTGGCGCATCAGGTGCACCACCGTGGTCTCGGTCATCTGGCGTCCTCTCAGCTCGCGGTCGCGCGCGCGGCGGCCTGGGCGGCGGCCGGCAGCGCGGCGGCGATCCTATCGATCGCGCGTTCGTCGTGGGCGGACGAGACGAACCAGGACTCGAAGGCGGACGGCGGCAGGTAGACCCCGTCGGCCAGCAGGCTGTGGAAGAACGCGGTGAAGCGGAACGACTCCTGACGCTTCGCCGCGTCGTAGTCGGTGACCGGCTGGTCGGTGAAGAAGACCGAGAACATGTTGCCGGCCCGCTGCACGCGGTGCGCCACGCCCTCCTTGGCGAGGGCGTCGGTGACCAGGCCGGAGACCGTGTCGGCGACCCGGTCCACGGTGGCGTAGACCTCGTCGGTGCAGCCCCGCAGCTGGGCCAGGCCGGCGGCGGTGGCGATCGGGTTACCGGAGAGGGTGCCGGCCTGGTAGACCGGGCCGGCCGGGGCCAGGTGGGCCATCACGTCGGCCCGCCCGCCGAAGGCCGCGGCCGGGAAGCCGCCGCCCATCACCTTGCCGAAGGTGAGCAGGTCGGGCGCCCAGCCCTCGTGCGCCGCCTCCAGGCCGTACCAGCCGGCCTTGGAGACGCGGAAGCCGGTCATCACCTCGTCGGAGATGAACAGCGCGCCGTTCTCCCCGCAGAGCTTGGCCAGGCCCGCGTTGAAGCCCGGCAGCGGCGGGACCACGCCCATGTTGCCCGGCGAGGCCTCGGTGATCACCGCGGCGATCTCGCCCGGGTGCGCCCGGAAGGCCTGCTCGACGGCGGCCAGGTCGTTGTACGGCAGCACGATGGTGTCGCCGGCCTGCGCGCCGGTCACGCCGGGGGTGTCCGGCAGCGCGAAGGTGGCCAGCCCGGAGCCGGCGGCGGCCAGCAGGGCGTCCACGTGGCCGTGGTAGCAGCCGGCGAACTTGACGATCTTGGCGCGGCCGGTGAAGCCGCGGGCCAGCCGGATCGCGGACATGGTGGCCTCGGTGCCGGAGGAGACCAGCCGGACCTGCTCGACCGGGGCCACCCGGGCCACGATCTCCTCGGCCAGCTCCACCTCGCCCTGGCCGGGCGTGCCGAACGAGGTGCCGTGGGAGACCGCCTGCCGCACGGCCTCGAGCACCGCCGGGTGCGCGTGGCCCAGGATCATCGGACCCCAGGAGCAGACCAGGTCGACGTACTCGCGCCCATCGGCGTCGGTCAGGTACGGGCCGCTGCCCGAGACCATGAACCGCGGGGTACCGCCGACCGCGCGGAAGGCTCGCACCGGCGAGTTGACCCCGCCGGGGGTGACGACCGAGGCGCGCTCGAAGAGCGACTGGGACTGGGGGGCTTCATACGGGTAGCTCACAAGGCTCCATCCTCTCAAACCGCTCCGGTCTCAAATCGTGTCCTTTACCTCTGCATGTCGGACCCGATCATCTGGAACGATGATCCGTGTGCGGTTGCCGGTCGATTCATCCCGCACACTGGAGGTCACGACCACCGCATCCCGGCGCGGGCGTGACGCGATGTGACGCGATCTGGTCGGTCGTGTCTGATTTCGGTCATAACAGTCGTGACAAGAGTGACATAACGGGAAAATGGGGCCTCCGGCGGGACACCGGCAGGCCCGGGGGTCTGTCGATTCCGGCGAATTCCGGTGAGGATGGTCCGAGTGTCCGAGGAGCAGGACGGCTTCGAGGAGGCCGCGGGGGCAGGCCACAAGGCGGCCCGCGCGGGAAGGGGAAGGCGGGGTGAAGGTCGCGTGGGGGTGACGTACAAATACTTCGGCGCACCCGACCGGGCCACCGCCGCGAGAGTCCCCACCGCGCTGGGCCCGGGCGGGCTCGGCCTGGACGCCGGCGAGCTCGGCTCGCTCGGCCGGCTCGGCGACCTCATGGAGACCAGCGGCTCCCCCAACGGCCACCTCTCCACCAAGATCAAGCCGGAGACCATGAGCGCCATGGTGCTCACCGGCATCGAGGGCGTGCCGCTGCACCAGGTCCCGCCACTCGAACTGGTCGTCCTGCACCCCGACTACGCCGTGGTCCAGCTGCCCCACACCGTCGTCGAACCCCTCCGCAAGGCCGACGACACCGAACTCGGCGCCGCCGCCTTCATCTGGTCGACCGTCCCCGACCGGCGCGGCCCGCGCGACGCCTTCGTCATCTACACGATGCTCCACGAGTGGCAGGACTTCGCCAACCGCCTGCACGACGCGGGGCACCAGCTGTACTGCTTGGTGTGGCCCTGAGCTGAGTGCGGGTCACTTCCTGGCGGGGGGTCGGATCTCACGGCCCGTCGAGCAGCAGCTCGCCCGGGCCGGCGTCCGGCACCGTGACGGTGGTGGCGTACGGCTCGGCGAGGCGGGCCAGGTCGGTGGGGATCTCCGCGGCCTCGCCCCGGTCGGCCAGGCGGGGGCGGCCGCGGCGGTGCACCGGTTGGCTGAAGCCGAGGGAGACCGGGTGGAGCCGGACGTCCACCAGGTCGCCGTCGAGGAAGGTGAGCAGCGGGACCACGGACTGCCAGTACTCGCGGTGCGGGGCGAACAGGCGGCGGCCGTGGCCGCCGAACTCGTCGAAGTAGCGCCCGGGGGTGACCGGACCGGGGAGCGGGAGCCTCGCGTAGTCCTCGGCCGGGACGTGGTCGGACAGTTCGAGCTGGCTGACGACGTTCCCGAGGCTGTAGAAGATCGGTCTGCCCCGGTACAGCTCCACGCCGCGCAGGAAGTGCGGGCCGTGCCCGGCCACCGCGTCGGCGCCCTCGTCGATCATCCGGTGTGCGAAGGCCCGCAGGAACTCGGCCGGGTCCCGCCGGGACTCGCCGGGCTCATGGGAGTGCACGCTGACCACGACCACGTCCGCCCGGCGGCGGGCCTCGGCCACCCAGCCGGCGATCCCGTCGAGGTCCCTCGGGTCGCACTCGGTGCTGCAACCAGCAGATCGCCCACCGGCTCCTCCTCGCCGAGAAGACCGTCCGCAACTACGTCTCCCGGATCTTCACCAAGCTCGACGTGCACGACCGCACCGCCGTGGCCGTCCAGGCCCGCGACGCCGGCCTCGGCGCGGTCGACCTCGGCACGCGGGTGCGGTGAAGTCCGTCGGTGCCGCCTTGATCAGCGCTCAGGTCCGCTGCGGCGCAAGGCCGTTCCTCCGGGACGCTGCTCAGTCCCGGTCCAGGGCGTGGACGGTGATCGGGCAGCCGGCGAGGGTGTCCTCGCGCAGGACGGTGAAGCCGAGGCGGGCGGCGACGGCGGTGGAGGCGGTGTTGCCGTGGTGGATCATGGCGGTGATGCGCGGGAGGGCGAGGGTGGTGAAGCCCCAGTCGACGACGGCGCGGGCGGCCTCGACGGCGTAGCCCTGGCCCCAGTGGGCGCGGGCGAAGGTCCAGCCGGCCTCGACCTCGTCGAACTGGGACCAGTGGTTGAGACCGCTGCGGCCGATCTGCTCGCCGGTGGCGGCGAGTTCGACGGCGCACAGGCCGTGGCCGCGGGTCTGCCACTGCTCCTCGATGGCGGTGAGCCGGGCGGTGGCCTGCTCGCGGGTGTAGGCGCCGACGAACCGGTTGACCTCGGGGTCACTGTGCAGTTCCACCCACCAGTCGGTGTCGGCGAGGGTGAGGGGGCGCAACCGCAGGCGTGCTGTCGTGATCACCGGCCTACGGTAGCGCCCCCGTTCGACGGGATGATGCGGGGTCAGCCCAGGTAGACGATGCCGAGCTTGGTCAGCTGCCACTGCTGGGCGGCCGAGCCGCTGTCGGCGGCCAGTTCGACGAGCGGGTTGCCCTGGGCGTCGTGGTCGCCGCTCAGGGTGGCCACCTCGGTCGGGTCCTGGGAGTCGGCCAGCTTGTAGCTGCCGTTGCCGGCGGGCTCGACCAGCCAGTGCTGGTTGGCGCCGCCGTCGCAGCCCCACTGCTCCAGCCGGGTGCCGGGGGTGTGTGGGGGTCGGAGTGGTGCGAATGAGCGAAGCCACATGCCAGGTACTGACAAGTAGATCAACAAGGCTTCCGGTAGCGAGAGTTGAGGTTGTCTCGCATCCCCTCACATCTGCCGGGCATCGCGAAGCCGCCGCCCGGGCCGCCTCAGGAGGAGGAGCGGTGGACGGCGGCTTGCGCGCGGCCGGCTCAGTCGTTGTTGATGCAGGTGTTGCCGAACGCCGGGTTCAGCAGACCGATCACGTTGACGCTGTCGCCGCAGATGTTGATCGGGATGTGCACCGGAACCTGGATCAGGTTGCCGGAGAGCACGCCGGGGGAGCCGACCGCGGCACCCTCGGCACCCGCACTGGCCATGGCGGAACCGGCACCCGCGGCGACGATGCCGACCACGGCGGCGCCGACAGCGGCAGCCTTCTTGACGCTCATTTCAGTCTCCTTGTTGCTGAGCACGATGCGTGCGTGACCGGCAAAACGATTGCCGGGCAAGCTGGTTGCGGGTCGGCTGTCCGCAACCACCCGTTCGTACGAACCGAGGGCCTTTCGGTAGCGATCGGGTGATGTTCCTGACCGCGACCCGTTTCCGCGCCGCCGCATCATCGTTCTCCTTCCCGAAGCGCTTTCACGAACCGCCTCGGGAAACCTTCCCGCTCGGGAAAGAGGCCCCGGGATATCCGACCTGGGCAATCAACGGAGGAATACCCCCATGCGCAAGTTCTCGAAGACTCTGGTCATGTCCGCCGCGGCTGCCGGCCTGCTGCTCGGCGGCGCCGGTGTGGCCGCCGCCAGCGCGGGTGCCGAAGGCGCCGCGGTCGGCTCCCCGGGTGTGCTCTCCGGCAACCTGATCCAGGTTCCGATCCACATCCCGATCAACATCTGCGGCGACACCGTCGACGTGGTCGGCGTCCTGAACCCGGCGTTCGGCAACACCTGCATCAACAACGACTGAGCCGGCCTCAGTTCGGCTCCACAGTTCAGATCCACAGGAGGTCCCCCATGAACGCGAAGAAGATCGCGGTCCTGTCCACCGCCGCCGTCGGCATCGTGCTCGGCTCCGCCGGCTCGGCGCTGGCCAGCGCGGGCGCCGAGGGCGT